>NZ_JBSHDN010000059.1:0-32661 GCF_053616335.1 Nocardiopsis sp. NPDC055824 | reverse complement strand
GGACCGGCTCCGGTCCTCCCCGGGCCGCGGCGCGCGGGGCCTCCCGCGGCGGGCCGGTCGCCCGCCGGACACGCCCTAGAATCGCACGGTGCCCCGACGCGACCCCGAGATCCCCACACGCGACGCCATCGCCGCCGCCGCGGCCCACCTGTTCGTCGAACAGGGCTACTCCCGGACCTCGGTCCGCGAGATCGCCGCGGCGGCGGAGGTGGACCCCGCCCTGGTCATCCGCCACTTCGGCACCAAGGAGCGGCTGTTCCTGGAGACCGTCCGGATCGGCTCCGACCGGACGCCCTTCCTGGGCGGGCCGATCGAGACGCTCGGGACGCGGTTCGTCGACTACATCCTGACGGTGGACGACCACACGCGCGGCATCTACCTCGCGCTGATCCGGGCCAGCGACGCCAGCACCGTGGGGTCGCGCCTGCACGAGGCCCACGAGACGGCGTTCGTGCGTCCGCTGGCCGAACGCCTCTCCGGCCCCGACGCCCTGCTCCGTGCCCGCCTGGCCGCCGCACTCGTCGGCGGCCTGCTCTACAGCCTCTGGGTCGTCGGCGACGAGGAGCTGGCCGACGCCGACCACGGGGAGATCGTGGCGCGTTACGGCGCCCTCCTCCAGGAGCTCATCACCCCCGGGGACTGAACGCGTCCCGGCGCCCGGCCCCCTCCTCGCGGGGACCGGGCGCCGGCGTCCGTCACTGGACGGACCAGCCCCCGTCGGAGGCGAGCACGACGCCGTTGACGTTGTCGCTGTCGTCGCTGAGCAGCCAGGTGATCGACGCGGCGAGCTTGTCCGCGTCGGCCACCTGCGGGATGAGCCGCATGAACTCACCGATGCGGGCCTTGCCGAACTCCGAGCCGAAGGTCGCCTCGATCCCCGTGGCCACGGGTCCCGGGGCCACCGCGTTGACCCTGACCCCGTGCGGTCCGTACATGAACGCCGAGCTGCGCGTGATGCCGACGACGGCGTGCTTGGAGGCCGTGTAGGCGATCCCCGCCGCGTTGCCGCGCAGCGCCGCCTCGGAGGCGACGTTGACGATCGCGCCCCGCCCCGCGGCGAGCATGGCCGGGACCACCGCGCGCGAGAGCTTGAAGGTGCCGTCGACGTTGACCGCGAAGACGCGTTCCCAGGTCCGGTCGCTCACCTCGTGCAGGGGCGACATGTCGTCCATGATGCCGGCGACGTTGGCCAGGCCGTCGACGCGCCCGCCCGCCGCCTCGACGATCCGCGCCACGTCCTCGTCACCGGTGATGTCGGCGGCGACGGGCACGACCGTGTCCTCGGGCGAGGCGTCGACCAGGGACCGGAGGCGGTCCTGCGCGATGTCCACGGCGATCACCCGGCCGCCCTCGCGCACGATCCGCGCGGCGGTGGCGCGGCCGATCCCCGAGCCCGCTCCGGTGACCACGACCGTGCGTCCGGCGAACCGCGCACCGGTCGCGGACGCCTGCGGCTCCTCCTCGACGACGGGGGCGACCCCGCCGTTGGCGCGGAGCACGAGCTCGTCGACGAGCTCCTGCGGGAACCGGTCGCCGGCGATCTCGACGAGTTTGGCCAGCGAGAGCTTGCCGACGGGGCGCAGCGCGTCCGCGTCCTGTCCCGACCCCTCCAGCAGTTCGCGCAGGACCGGCCCTCCCGCGGGGTGCGCGAGCCACTCCTCCACCGTGTTCCCGGCGGTGATGGGCGTACCGTTCGCGGTCATGTCTCCTCCTCGCCGGCGGGGTGCCGATCCCGCCGCTCGTGTGGGCCGTGCCTTCCACGACCCTGCTGTCAACTTAGTTGACACCCATGCCACCCTAAGCGACGGAAGGAGCACGCGACCCGGGCGGGGCTGCGACCCTGCTCTCACCAGGGCGGGAGGAGGGCTCGCCCCGCCGAAGGCCCGCCCCCGCCACGGGGCCCGACGACGACCGCGCGTGTCCCGCACGGAGGGCCGTGAGGGACACGCGCGGAGCGGGGCGGGTGCGTGAACGGGCGGGAGCGGACGGCCGGGAGGGGCCGGCCCGGGGATCCCCCGCACCCTGGACCGCCCGGGACGGACGGCCCCGGGCGCGCACCGGTCAGGCGCCCCGGGTGGCCGCGGCGCCGACGGGCTCCGCGGTTCCGGACGCGGGCGGGTCTTCCGCCGAGGGCTTCCGGCGCCCGGGCAGGAACGCGGCGATGGCGAAGGCGGTGAGGGCGGCGAGCCCGCCGATGCCCAGGACCAGGGTGAAGGCGCCCTGCGACGGGAGGTCCTGGCCGCCCACCGGCAGGGTCATGCTGGTCAGGACCATGCCGGTGACGGCGCTGGCCACGGAGGTGCCGATGGAGCGCATGAGGGTGTTGAGGCTGTTGGCCGCGGCCGTCTCGGACCGCGGCACAGCCGCCATGACCAGCGCGGGCATGGCGCCGTAGGCCAGGCCCACACCGGCGCCGATGACGGTGGAGGCGATCATGAGCTGCCAGATGCCGGACATGAGCAGCAGGCTCAGGCCGTAGCCGACCGCGACCAGGAGCGCGCCGCACATCAGGGTCGTCTTCGGGCCCATGGCGCGGGACAGGCGCGCGGAGAGCGGCGCCATCACCATCATGACCAGCCCGTTCGGGGCCATCACCAGCCCCGCGACCAGGATCGTCTGCCCGAACCCGTACCCGGTGGCCTCGGGCAGCTGGAGCAGCTGCGGAACGACCAGGGACATGGCGAACATGGAGAACCCGAACACCAGGGAGGCGGTGTTGGTGAGCAGGACCTGGCGGCGCACGCTGGTGCGCAGGTCGACCAGGGGGTGCGGGGCGCGCAGCTCCCACCAGCCCCACACCAGGAGCACCACGGCCGCGGCGGCGAGCATCGCCCCGGGAACGCCGCTGCCCCAGCCCCAGTCCGAGCCCTTGGACACGGCCAGCAGGAGCAGGAGCAGTGCCACGGACAGGCCGACCGATCCGGGCAGGTCGAACCTGCCCCCCGCGCGGACCCCCGAGTCCGGGACGAGCGTGCGCACCAGGACGGCGGCGGCGCCGGCCAGCGCCGCGGCGACCCAGAACAGCGTGTGCCAGTCCGCGGTCTGGGCGAGGAACGCCGCGGCGGGCAGGCCGAGCGCACCGCCCACCCCCAGGGACGCGCTCATCACCGCGGTCGCCCCGCCCAGGCGTTCGGGGGGCAGCTCGTCGCGCATGATGCTGATGCCCAGCGGGATGACCCCGGCCGCCAGCCCCTGGAGGGCGCGGCCCACGACCATCGGCACCAGGCTGTCGGCGAGGGCGCAGAACACCGAGCCGACCACGAGGACCGCCAGGCTGAGGACCAGCATGGGGCGTTTGCCGTACATGTCGCCCAGGCGGCCCACCGTGGGGGTGGCGACCGCGGCGGCGAGCAGTGTGGCGGTGATCGCCCACGTCGTGTCCCCGGGGGTCGCCCCGAGGAAGCCCGGCAGCACGGGAACGAGGGGGATGACCAGGGTCTGCATGAGCGAGACGACGATGCCGCTGAAGGCGAGGACGCAGATGACCACGTTCGGCCGGGCGGGAGGGCGCGCGGGCGTCCGCGCTTCGGATGGGCTGGTGCGGGCATCGGTCATCGAGCAGGAACCCCCGTATTCGGACACGCGAAAGCGCCGACTTTTAAGTCAGGCGCATGACTTAGACTAACAGGACGTACCGGGCCGACTCCACGCCCGGCGGGAGTGAGGGAGGCCATATCAGCGAGGAAAACGCCGACGGCTCCGGCGCCCGCTCCCACCGGGGTCGGGCACGACCCGCACACACGTACGCGTCCGAGGGGCGCGGCCCCGGGAACGGGGGCCGGCCCCGGACCGGGGAACGGGGTCCCGCCCCGACGACACGGGTGAACCGCCCCGCGCGGAAATCGGTACGGTGGTCGGCATGAGCGGCAGGGTGGCGAGGTCGGAGCGGGTGGCGGCGACGCGGGAGACGATCCTGTCGGCGGCGGAACGGCTGTTCGCGGAACACGGCATGGCGGGGGTGTCCAACCGCCAGATCGGCCAGGAGGCCGGACAGGGCAACAACACCGCCGTCACCTACCACTTCGGCTCCAAGGAGGGACTCGTGCGCGCGATCGTGCGCCGCCGCACCGGGCCCGTCGAGGACGTGCGGCGCCGCATGGTGGCACGGGTCGACGGCTCCTCCGAGGTCAGGGACTGGGTGGCGTGCATGGTCGAGCCCCTGGCCCAGCACCTGGACGACCTGGGCACGCCCTCCTGGTACGGGCGCTTCAGCGCCCAGGCGCTGGCCGACCCCGCCTTCCGGGGGATCGTCTCCCGGGAGGCCATGGAATCACCCTCGCTGGTGCGCACCGGGGAGGAACTGCGCAGGTGCCTGCCCGACCTGCCCGCGCCCGTGCGCCGCGAACGCCAGGACATGGCCCGCCACCTCATCGTGCACACCTTCGCCGAGCACGAGCGGGCCCTCGCCGGGGGCGAGCCCACCCCCAGGGGCTCCTGGCACGAGGCCGCCACCGGCCTGACCGACGCGCTCACCGGCCTGTGGCTGGCCCCCGTCACCGCCCCCTCCGCCCGTCCGGAGCCGAGCGCCACGGGCGACCGCGCCCGCTGACCGCCCGGGGTCCCTGGCGGCTGCCGCCCGAGGGGGCGCTGTTACCCGGGCACTGCGCGGCGTCACGCACGTCCGCACACGCCCTCTCCCCCGGGGACGCAGAAAGGGTCCACCCCCAGGCGGACCCTTCACCGACCTGCTAGTTCTCTGTCGGCACGGCGGGATGTGAACCCACGACCCCCTTGCCCCCGTCAAGCCGAACCAAGCCGCAGGGGGCCGGGGACAGTCGCTCAGCAACAGGAAGAACCTGGCCAGGACGCAGGGTCCGGGCCACCAGACGGCGGGAACGGTCATGGAGGGGCGCCGTCAGCCCCACCAGGACCGCTCAGATTCCGGGTGGCCCGCCCACCCTCTGGGGTGTGCGGTCACGCGTGCGTGCGGCGAATGCCCCCAGGGCGACCACTCCGAACACCGCCCGGTCGACGTCGTGGGCCAGGTGGGAGATGACCACGATGGCGCGCCCTTGGGCCTGCAGTTCCGCAGAAATCTCCCAGAACCGCAGGTAGGTCTCCCAGTCGAAGCCCTGGTAGGGCTCATCCAGCAGGAGGACGGCCGGGTCGTGCATGAGGGACAGGACCAGGTTCAGCTTCTGCCGTGTTCCGCCGCTCAGGTGCCGGGCCGGGGTGGCACCGTACTGCTCGAACCCGAGGCGGGCGATGAGGGCGCGTGCCCGGTCCAGACTGCGCAACCGGTAGGCGACGGCGAAGTAGCGCAGATGCTGATCCACAGTCAGCTCCGGGTTGGTCACCGGGCGCTGGGGGCAGTAGCCGATTCGGCCCTCGACCCGCACCCGGCCGGAATCGGGCGCGAGTTCACCGGACAGGATCCGCAGCAGGGTGGTCTTGCCCGCTCCGTTCTCGCCGACGACCCCCACCAGCTCTCCGGGCGCGGCCCGCAGGCTCACTCCGCGCAGGACACGCCTCGTCCCGAAGGCCTTGTGCACGTCCGCCACGTGCAGCATCAGACGCTCTTCCCGATCAGGGTGCCGCCGAAGCTCCTGCGCCGTCCCGCGTAGGCGTCGACGGCGCGCACCAGGTGGGAGCGGTCGAAGTCGGGCCAGAGAGCGTCCTCGAAGACGATCTCGGCGTAGGCGGTGTGCCAGGGCAGGAAGTTGCTGATGCGCTGCTCGCCGGCGGTCCTGATCAGGAGGTCCACATCGGGCAGGCCGGGATCGTAGAGGTACTCGGCGAGGTCGGACTCCGTCAGGCGTGTCGGGTCCAGCCGCCCCGAGAGCGCCTCGGCCACCGTGCGTTTGAGCGCGTCCACCATCTCCTGGCGGCCTCCGTAGTCCAGGCAGAACGTGAAGGTCGTCCCGCTGTTGCCCGACGTCAGCTCCTCAGCCCACTCCAGCCGTTCGCGGAGTACTGCCCCGACCCTGCTGCGGCGGCCGTACCAGCGCATCCGAACGCCCCGGGCGTGCAGGCGCCCGGCCACCCCCGAAACGCGCCGGGTGAACGCCCTGAGCAGAGAGGACACTTCTTCGGGAGAGCGCGACCAGTTCTCCGTGGAGAAGGCGAAGGTGGTCACGTACTTGATGCCCAGATCCCCGGCGGCGTCCACCAGGCGGTACATCGCCTCCTCCCCTGCCGTGTGCCCTTCCACGGGAGCCAGCCCGAGCGCCCGGGCCCACCGCCGGTTACCGTCCATGATCACGGCCACGTGCTCGGGGACCGCGGCGGGAGGACCCCCGGGGTCCGGGGACGGGACCGGGGGCTGCCGTTGCCGCAGCTCGGGGACGACCGGCAGGACTCCGACAGGTGTCTCTCGGGTTTGTGACAAACGGGCGGGAACGGCTGTTCGCGGTGAGGCGCCCGGCGGGTCCGCCGGAAGGTACTCGCACTCGTCCAGGCCCGTTCGCAGCCCGGCCACCGTGGTCGCGAGGAAGGGACGGCTGGAAGGGTGCATGGCATCGACCACCCCCTGCCCCTGGTCCAGCAGTCCGCGTGCCCGTTGCACCTGTCGTGCGATCAGTTTCCGATAGGCGTCCGTGCCGCGCACACCGATCAGGTCGTCCGCGTCCAGGCCGAGTCGCTCCAGGTCCTGACGGGGCAGGTAGCAGCGGCCCTGTTCAAGGTCTTCGGGCAGGTCGTGAAGGATGTCGACGTACTGGAAGACTTCCCCCAGCAGCGACATGAGTTCCGGGGCGTCCTCCCGGACCGGCTCCAACACGGTGCCGAACAACTCAGCGACGGTGCCGGCCGTACCGCGCATGTAGCCGCGCAGGTCGGCGAAGCCGGGAAAGTCGGGCGGCCTGCGACTGTCCTGTTCAAGTGTGGCGAGAAGCTCCTCCAGCACCGGCACGGACATGTCCCACGCCCGCACCGTGTGGACCATGGCGCGCTGGACCGGCGACAGGCGAACGGGTGCGCCGGGTCCGCCGGCCAGCGCGGCCAGGGTGTCGGCGCGGAAACGGGCCAGGGCCGATCCACGCTCGGAGACCTCCCCTTCGTCGGCCAGCCGATCAGCCCACAGCCCGAAGGCGGCCAGCGCGTGCGCATAGGGGCGCTTGTGGACGGGCAGCAGATCGACGACCTGCGGAGAGAGATGGTCCGCACCCGTGTGGATCCTGCGACAGACCTCGAAGGCGCGCGCCAGACCGGTGTCGGCGCCCCGCTCCGCGATCAGCAGGGGGCCCGTCCTCATGTACCCGCTCATCGCTGTTCCTCCGCGGTGAGCGCGGGAGTATGCCCTCGCACCCGTGAACCGTTTCCCGCGAGAGGGACCGCCTGTGTCCACACCCTGGCCAACACCGAGGGGATTTGAATATGCACGCTGAGTAGCATAATGGTTTCCGTGCCCGCTTCGAACTGCTGGACCGGCGCAGGGGACGGACCCGGCTGGATCCGGCGAACGCGGTCTTCGAGTGCCTGGAGATCTTCCACAACCGGCAGCGCCGACACTCGTCGATCGGCTGGCTGAGACCCGTGGAGTTCGAGGGGAAGAGACCGGGCACCATGGCCTGAGAATCCAGGAAAACGGCTCCAGCACACTCAGTACACGCCAACGTGGGCCAACGGCCCACCTGGCCCGGTTCAACCCCACCGAGCGCGCAAAAAAGGGCCCACCTTATGGTGGACCCTCTCATGACCCGCTACTTCTCTGTCGGGACGGCGGGATTTGAACCCACGACCCCTTGACCCCCAGTCAAGTGCGCTACCAAACTGCGCTACGTCCCGGCCGCTGGGCGGGCGCCGTCTCCGGTCCCGCCAACAGGTAAAACTGTAGCGCATCCGGCAGTGCTCTCGAACCGCCCACACCTTTCGGACGACCCTCGTCCGTGGGCGGTCGCGACCCGGTGGACCGGTCGCGCGCCCCGCCGGGAGCGGGGTGCGGCAGCTTTCAGTGTCCCTGCCGGACCCCGGCGGCGGAGCCTCTGCGGTGGCTCCTCGCAGAGCTCGCGGGGACGTCGGCTCCGCGCGGTACCGTGGGGCGTTTCGCGCTCCCGGGCCTTCCGCGGGACGCCGGCGCGCCGCGCCCACGGCAACCGCCGCGGGCGTTCCTCCGTCCCCGACACCTGGAGCCACGCATTGACCGAGCAGAGGGCACACGCCTGGGGGCGGGAGCTCCGAGTCGTCCACCAGAGGCTGCGCGACGCCCTGGAGGTGGCCCGCGAGGCCATCACCGACGGCGCGGGGGCCGAGTCCGTCTCCCGCGACCTCCGGCTCTTCTGCCTCGGGTTCTGCACCGCCCTGAACGGCCACCACACGAGCGAGGACGCCGCCTTCTTCCCCCTCCTCCTGGAGCGCCGCCCCGACCTCGCGCCCGTCGTCGCCAAACTCAAGCAGGACCACAGCATGATCGAGTACCTCATCGCCGGCCTGCAGAAGGCCGTGGACTCCGGGCACGGCTCCGAGGAGCAGCTGCGCCACCTCAACGGGATCGAGGCGGTCATGGAGACCCACTTCCGGTACGAGGAGAAGCAGATCACCGGCGTCCTCGACGAGCTCACCGGCGAGGGGCTGGACAGGCGGACCCTGCTGGGCCCCCTCGCCTGAGCTCCCGGGAAGGCCCGACGGCACGGGCCCGTCCCGCCGCCGGGATGCTCCTATGGATGTCAGCCGAGGTCCTCCTCCCCGAGCAGCCCCTCCCCCACCAGGTCCGCCCACAGCGCGTCCGGCACCGGCCGGGCGAACAGGTCGGCGTTGCGCCGGGCCTGCTCCGCCGACCGCGCGCCCACGAGGACGGTGGCCACCGCCGGGTGCCGGGCCGCGAACGCCATCGCCGCCCCCGGCAGGGACACCCCGTGGCAGCGGGCGACCCCGGCGATCGCGGCGGCCCGGGAGCGCACCTCCGGCGACGCCGCCGCGTAGTCGTAGGTCGCGCCCTCGACGGGTTCGTCCGTGGCGAGCACTCCGCTGTTGAACACACCGGCCGCGATCACCGACACCCCGGCGCGCCGGCAGGCCGGGAGCATCGTGGCCGCCGCCGACCGGTCCAGGAGCGTGTACCTCCCGGCGAGCAGCACCGCGTCCACGTCGGTCTCCACCGCGAAGCGCTCCAGCATCCCCGCCTGGTTCATGCCCGCGCCGATCGCGCCGACCACCCCCTGGTCGCGCAGCTCGTGCAGCGCGGGGTAGGCCTCGCCCACGGCCTGTTCCCAGTGGTCGTCGGGGTCGTGGAGGAGGACCAGGTCGACCCGGTCCAGGCCGAGCCGCTCCAGGCTCCCCTCCAGTGACCGCAGCACTCCGTCCGCACTGAAGTCCCACCGGCGGGTGTGCGTGGCGGGGACGTCGAAACCGTGGTCGTCGCGTTCTCCGCCCCGGTTCGGGGACGGCTCCAGCAGCCTGCCGACCTTGGTCGACACGGTGTACCGGTCCCGGGGCAGGCCGGCCAGCGCGCGTCCCAGCCTCCGCTCGGAGAGGCCCAGCCCGTAGTGCGGGGCGGTGTCGAAGTACCGCACCCCCGCGTCCCACGCCGCCCGCACGGCATCGTGGGCGGCCTCCTCCGTCACCGCCCGGTCCATGCCGTTGCCGATCCCCACGGCGCCGAACCCGAGCGCGCCGACCTCCACCCGCGAGCGTCCCAGCCTGGTCGTCCCCATGCGCTCCCCTTCTCCGTGTGCCCACGGACAACTCTCGAACGCTGCGGCCCTCGCCATCCCTCGCCGGAGCCGGCGTGCGTGCTGCGCGGGGAACCTGTCTAACCCACGGGAGCCGGATCCGCAGACAACACGTCACGACTCTCGCGCAGTTTTCTTCCTCTGGAAAAGCACCCTTGCACACCGAAAGGTCGGCGCGCACAGGTACCGTGAGAAGGCGCCATCCGAATCGATACATGTACCGATCGGTGGACGATGTTGCGCGCCACCCTCGGACACACAACAGGGGAGCCATGGAAAAAAGGTTCAGAAGTCTGGACATCTGCGCCGGAGCCGGTGGCCAGGCTCTCGGCCTGGAACAAGCAGGCTTCGATCCGACGCTCCTTCTCGACACCGATCCTCACGCATGCGCCTCCCTGTTTCTGAACCGACCACAATGGGATGTCGTCGAGACAGACCTACGAGATTTCGTGGGACACGAATATCCCCAGGTCCTGAACGTCGATCTGCTGGCAGGTGGTCTTCCACGCATTCCCTACTCGGTGGCAGGGCAACAGCGCCAGGCCACGAGTGAGCGTGACGACCTGCTCAAGGCAACCGTCTGGCTGGCGACGGAGGTCCAACCCCGGGCCATCATGCTGGAGAACGTCCCCCACCTGGTGAAGTCGCCCAAGTTCGCCGAGCTCCGTGACTCCGTCGAGGAGGAGCTGAAGCACTGCGGCTACGTGTGCGTGTGGCACGTTCTCGACGCACAGGACTTCGGAGTTCCCCAACGTCGCGAACACGGCGTTCTCGTGGCCATGAGACCTGAGGACATGGACCACTTCTCCTGGCCCTCGTCCACGGGCAAGGCAGCCACCGTGGGGGAGGTCCTGGGCTCGTCGATGGCGAGCCGTGGGTGGCAGGAGGCACATGATTGGAGCCTTCTGGCGAACGAGGTGGCACCGACGATCGTGGGCGGGTCCAAGGAGAGGGGCGGCGCCGATCTGGGTCCCACGCGCACGAAGAAGATCTGGGCCCGCCTGGGTGTCAACGGCGCGAGCATCGGTGACGACGTTCCGGGGCCGGACTTCGTGATGAGACAGGGTGAGGGAACACACGGGCACCGAGGACTGCCCAAACTGACGGTGGAGCAGGTGGCTCTCCTCCAGGGATTTCCGTCCGACTGGCAGTTCGCCGGCCGTAAGACCGCCCGGTACCGTCAGGTCGGGCAGGCGTTCCCACCTCCCCTCGGAGCGGCGCTGGGAAAGTCGATCCGAGCAGCGCTCGACCACTGAACCCAGGAGGGGAGCGGGGGTCGAGATCCCTCACACCCTTCCGAACACGCCTGCTCGTCCGAAGATCGCTAAGGTATCCGTATGACCCCTGCCCTGCCCGAGAAGATAACGATCGTCGACCTGTTCGCGGGCTGTGGTGGCCTCACTCAGGGGTTCCGCGAGTTCGTTCCTGCCGGCCGTACGGAATCACCGTTCCGTACCCTGGGAGCGGTGGAGATCGACGAGGCCGCGGCGACCACCTACGCGGCCAACTTCGCCTCGGAGGCAGGCGGGAGCGAGCACGTCTTCAACACCGGTATCGAGGACTGGAATCCCGGGGACCTCCGAGACGATGTCGACGTGATCCTGGGCGGGCCTCCGTGCCAAGGATTCTCCGCCCTGGGGAAACAGGACCCCGATGATCCACGCAACCAGCTCTGGCGTGAATACATCAGGGTGGTCGGCAAACTTCAACCCAAGGTCTTCGTGATCGAGAACGTCGACCGTTTCCTCAAGTCCCCCGAGTACGCCGAGCTGGAATCCGCGGTCGCCGAAAAAGGGGCGCTCGAAAACTATGTTCTCGAACGCAAGCACCTTGTGGCAGCGGACTACGGCGTTCCCCAGGCTCGCAAACGAACCATTGTCCTGGCGACACGCCGAGATGTCATGGACCTGCATCCACAGAAGTCCCCCCTGCAACACCCTGAACCCACCCATGCAAAAAACCCCGAACCGGACCTGTGGGAGAGCATCAAACCATGGGAAACGGTGCAGAACATCTTCGGAACTCCACACGCACCGAAGAGTTTGGTGAAACCCGAGGGCACAGAACTACCACCCGGGCGCATCAACCTCCTCGGAAAAGACATGCCAGGCCCGTTCCGTACCGACCAGTTGCACATAGGGCGCAAACCGATCAAACTTTCCCTCGACAGGTACGAGAAGATACCCCCGGGGGGAAATCGCCACGACATTCCGCCGCACCTGTCGACCGAGAGCTGGCTCAACCACCGCAGCGGCACGGGGGACGTCATGGGTCGACTGCACCTCGACCGCCCCTCGGTCACCATTCGCACCGAGTTCTACAAACCGGAGAAGGGACGCTACCTCCATCCGTGGGCACACCGACCGATCACCCACTACGAGGCAGCTCTCTTCCAGGGATTCCCCGAGGACTTCTTGTGGTGCGGTAGCAAGACACAGATCGCTCGCCAGATCGGCAACGCGGTCCCTGTCGGGCTTGCTCGTGCCATCGCCCAACAGGTGCACGCCTATCTGATGATCACCCGCTCTTCGTGACAGCGGGAACCTCGGTACAGATCCTCCGGAAGACACCTTCGAGCCGATTCACGGAGTCGAGCGGAGCCCGCCCGTCGTCCGGTCCGTCGGGCAGGGAGTCGAAGAGGATGAGTGAGTCCTCTCTTCCACCGACCCAGAACCGATAGGCGTCCGTGTCCGGCTCCGCGTCCGGAGCGAGCGTCTCGAGCGAGAGCGTGCTCGCCACAGCGTTCACCGCCTTGGCAAGGGCATTGGCCTCGCGGCCGGCACCCGCCGTTCCGTCCTTCACCAGCCGCAGGAGAGCCTGGGCCGTGGGTCGGTGCAACACGATGGACATACGCAGGGCCGTGTTGAGAACATCTTGGTTTCCGCAGGCGACCACGACGGGATCGTAGTCATAGCCGTCCCGGAAGAGTTCCGCAGCCCACCACAGCCGTGCGAAGGCCTGGGTGTGGAACGGTCCGATAAAACGGCTCCTGCTCACCATGGGCACAGGTTTTTTCTGTGTGGCCTTCCCGAGGTGACGCCAGAAAACATGGTCGGGTGCGACCCGCAACGCGAGATGGTTCCACAGGCCGCTGTCAGCCGCCTCGGCCCGTGTGAACCGCAGCACGGAATGGAGCCGAGGCGCCAACCAGGCATCGGCCTCCGTCGGAGCGTCATCGAAACGCTTGCGAGCTTCATCGATCAATTCACGTATCGGGTCGATGGAGCGTGGTTCCATACTGGGGTGAATACGTACCGACCTGTCCAAGCCCTTGGCCGGAATCGGTACGCGCCCCTGGAGCACGGCTTCTGTCAGATGCCTCGTCGCGGCTTCGTTGGACAACGACATCAGATTTTCGGGAGGCGAAATCACTGTTCTTCTTCCTGGGCCTTCCTGCGAAACGCACGAAGGAAGTTGCCCAGATGACGTGTGCGCCGGGCCTGCACCGCGGCGGCGTGCGCCACGCGCGCGTGGAGGTCCCCCCCAGCCCCGTCCTCTCGGGCAACGATCTCCGCCAGCGCATCGGTGAGCGAGTAATCGGGAAGGACATCGGGGAGCATCTTCCTCAGCGTGCTCTCCTGCCACCCTCCCGGCCATTCGGGGCGTCCCTGATCATCCTTGGGAAGCCCTCTGATCACGGAGGTGAACAGCACGGTCCACACCTCTTGAGCGATCTGCGAGGCCAGAGCGTTCTGCGCCGGTCGGTCCACGGCCCTGTCGCTCCTCAAGATCGCTTCGATTCCCTCGAAGCGCTTGTTGAGGTACAAGGTCGGTTCCTCCCCGACAGCTTCCACGAACCACGGATCACTGCGGAAGAGATCGAGGTGAACAGCTCCTTCCCCACCGAAGTCCACCCACTCCGTGCGAATACCATCCTTCTTGGTGGGTGTGGTCGCCAGGAGATCGATGGTCCATGATGCCTCGCTCCTGCCGATGAGACGACTGTCGATCTCATCGACCGTTGCGCTCACCTGGGCGATCAATTCGGCCTTGTTCACGTGACGTTCTCTGTGCAGGGTCACCTCACCCAGCCAGACACCGGGCTCGTCCTGCTCGAGCGGGACATGTGCGCGAACGTTGGTGCGGCGTTCGGACACGATCGCTGCACAAGCCACGTTCGTCCAAGGTCCGTCCGCGAGCTCGCGCTTCGGCAGACGCACCCTCACCGTGAGAGTGGCTGTCCCCCAGCGCTCCCGTTCCACTTCGTGAAGTGCGACGGTCCGCTGTGCCGCGGAGATCATGGAGAACTCGATCGGCACGTCGTCGAGTCTGGCGCGGAGAACCTCCAGGCCGACCTCACCCGCCAGAACCGCGTAAGGAAACAGTCGTTTCACGGTGCGCTCTCTCCCCTCACCAGATCCACTTCGGCGATGGCCAGGTTGGCCGCCACAGGGTGGCTGGCCACGTCCGACACCCCCCGGAAGGCAGCGGTGCGCGCGCCCGGTGTGAACCGCAACCTGCCTTCGACGACCTCGCAGCCGGACTCTGGCTCGAGTTCGGCCCAGCCGGCGGGGAGCCCACCACCCGAGAGGGTTCCGAAACGTAGGGCGGGCCGCATGATCCATGGATCCACACCTTCGGGGAGCCGCACAACGGCCCGGATCTGCCATGCACCGTCGGGTCTCACCTCCCCGGTGAGACTCTTGACGGTGGGGTGCTTCGGCGCCGGGTTGGGTTGGGGCGGGTCCAGGTCCAGCAGTCCCCGCAGCGCCTCCGGGACCTCGTCGGGAGGGCCTTCCGAAGGACGCGCCGCCGCACGCGCCATGGTGATCATCGCCTGGCGGAACTCACGAAGACGTGTGGCCGCGCCACGGGCATAGGTGGCCGTCAGGTCGTCCGTCTGTTTCCAGTCGTTGTGGTCGGGAGGTTCGGCCGTACGGAGGAAAGCCTCCGCCGCGGCGTTCTCCTCCGATTCACCCACCGCGAGACCGGCAAGAAGAACGGCCTGGAACGGTGGGGTCCCCACGACTTCACCCACGGCCCTGTCCATGACGATCATGCGGGTGCCTCGCATGCACACCAGGCGGTTGGGGCGCTCTTCCTCTCCGTCCGCCATGGGGGTGACCAGCAGTACGGCCTCGTGCTCGAACGCCTCCCTGCGGCCCTTGAGGGGTGGCACCGTGAGCGGGACGGTCTTCTGGAGTACGGCTTCCGCATCGGTGATCCTCTCCACCGTCTCGCCGTTCAGGAAGGCTCGGACCGCTCGTGACCTGGAAGGCTGGTGACGGTGCGGGTCGACCCTCTCCTCGGGTCGCACAGTTGTCGTGTTGCGAAGGGATTCCACGGTCGCCTCCAGCATGGGTGCCGAGTCGCGTCCGGCGATCATGGAGGCCCAGAAGTTGTCGGCGACACCACGCACCAGGTTCTCGTGCATCGTCTCGAGGTCTCCGCCCTCCGTGGCCGCGTCGTAGGCGCCCACCACCAGGAAGGAGGTGCCTGGTTCGTCGCTACCTCGGGAGAGGTACAGCTCCTCGACCGTGCGTTCGTCCGCCCACCAGGAACGCGACGTTCCGTCACGTTCTCGGTCCGGCACACCGAGCCATGCGGGCCCCGCGTACTGCTGATCTCCGAGTTCGTGCCAGGGCAGATCCAGACGCCCGATCAGACGACGCTCCCGTTGCCCCTCGTACGTTTCGGAGAGGGTGCTGTGCATCATCACCAGCCCGAACCGACTGGACGCCCACAAGGTGGCCTTGCCCAGTCCGAAGGAACCACCGGCCGTCGTGCTCTTGTGACTGTCGAGCTGCCGGCGAACCACCGCCGCGAAGCGCCCGTCGCCGTACTCCGGTCCGGTCAGCCCGGAGGCGTTGTAGTCGTCGATCCTCAGGAGAACCAGACTGTCCTTCTCCGCAAGGTCCTGAAGGCCGTTGCGCAGGATCCTCCCCGTCTTACGAAGGGGATCGGCGGCGGCGTGAAGGTGATCCCTCAGGTCGTCCCAGTGGAGAGCCTTCAGGAAGCGGTGCAGCCTCTCCCCCGTGAGCTCGTGCAGAACGTAGCGGACCCGGACCGGACGCTCGGGGTCGAACCTCTCGTCCAGACTGTTCTGGGTGGCCTCACGAGCGAGGACGGCAAGGTCCGAGTCGAAGGCGTAGGCTGCCGCGTTACCCAGCTCCCTGCCTCCGTCCCTGTGGGCGGGACGGTGGTACCACCCGAGGGAGTCGGCCGAGTCGGAGAGCTCCGCACGCGTCACGGAAGCTCCCGACGACAACCCCAGGAACCGCTCGATCAGCTCGATCTTCTCCAGGCGCGGTTCGGCCCGTCCCGTGATCCATGCCGAAACCGCGGCGCGGGTGACATCCAGCTCCTTGGCCAGTTCCGCCTGGCTGACGCCTCTCCGACGCAGCTGGCGTCCCAGCCACACACCGAAGGGTTCTCCTTCGTCCACCGTCATCTGCGCTCCGTCCTCGAGGTCTCCGGAAGCCTCACCCCAAGCATCCTTTGACGTGCCACCAACTGTCAAATCAAGCTTGACATGCCCCAGGGGAGACTCTTCTATGGAGAGACGACCCCAAGAGTCCCAAAAAGGACATATTGCACTGCTGTACCACCCGACACCGATCGGCGCCGCCCCGAACCACCTTCGGACTTGCCACACCCTCGAGCCCGTGCCATACTCCCGATTACTTCAACGTCGGCGAAGTCGAAAAATCGCGCTTCAATCCAGGGGTGAACTGTACCCTTTTCCCGTGGACGCCGAAATCGGAGAACCACCCGACCATCCCCCAGAAGTGAAGCACCAACGACCTGATCGCCCCTCGACAGAGTGAGCACTCTTCTTTCTTCGCCCCTCCCCCCTGCCATCTTCATGCGCACATCGGTCGACCCCCGCCTCGCCCTGAAGTCGTGCATTCGAAAAAGAAAAGCACACACATGAGAACGCCAGAGAGCAACTCCGTTCTACAACTGGTCATGGAACAGTCTCGGCGAGTTCTGGAGACCTACCGTATCGACCGGGGTCTCATCCAGGAGCACGCCAACAGCGAACGCCGCATCACCCAGGGTGGTTATGGTGATCGACAGATCTACGAATTGGTGCAGAACGGAGCCGACGAACTCCTTGCCCAGCCCGGCGGCAGGGTCTCCGTCATCCTGACCGAGGGGCACCTTTACTGTGCCAATCAGGGCAGCCCCATGGCTCCGGAAGGCGCCGACACCATTCTCCGCATGGGGGTGTCCCGCAAGCGGGGTGGGCAGATCGGTCGCTTCGGCGTCGGCGTCAAGTCCGTTCTGAGTGTCACCGACACTCCTCAGTTCTTCAGCCGGGAGCAGGGCAGGAGCTTCGGTTTCTCCCGCGAGTGGGCCGAACAGGAGATCCGGTCGGTGTGGGCCGACATCGAGGAGATTCCTGTTCTCCGTATGGCCCGCCCCCTCGAGCCGGGGCAGGAGATGCAGGACGATCCGGTCCTGGCCGAGCTCCTGGATTGGGCCACCACCGTGGTCCGTCTTCCCTTGAAACCCGGAAAGGCCACGCGCCTGGGCAAGGATCTCGACGCGTTTCCCGTGGAGTTCCCCCTGTTCTCTCCACATGTGGGATCCGTCGTGCTCGAAGATCGGCGTGGCACCGCTCCACGTATACGCCACATCTCCCAGCAGATCGACGGCGACACCCGAGTTCTGCAGATCCGTAGCGGCGTGGGGAACTCCACAACGGAAACGGTCGACAGGTGGCGGGTCTTCACCAGGAGACACCGCCCCTCCCCCCATGCGATCGGTGAGGCCGGGGAACTGCACGACCGCCCTGAGATCGATGTCTCCTGGGCCGTCCCGGAAAGAAAGGGACGAGGACAGCTCGGGCAGTTCTGGGCCTTCTTCCCCACGAACTTCACCACCACGCTGCGTGGCATCCTCAACGCCCCTTGGAAGACAAGCGAGGATCGTCAGAATCTGTACGACGGGAACGAGTTCAACCGTGAGCTGATTCGTGTCTCCGCCAGGCTGGTGGTGGAGTCGTTGGAAAAGCTGTCGCATTCCGACGACCCGTGCACATACCTGGACTTCGTGCCGGCACGTGGTCGTGAAGAGCCCCAGTTCGCCGCCACGGACCTCGTGGATGCGATCTGGAAACATGCCGCGGTGAGCCCCACCCTGCCGGACCAGGACGGTCGCTTCGGCCTTCCGGAGGCCGTGCGGCTCCATCCCGCGCGCCTGCAGAAGAAGTGGCTCGACCTGTGGGCACAGTACCCCGGCCGTCCGACGGACTGGTGCCACCATTCGGTGGAGAACACCGCTCATCGCAGGCAGAGTGCCGAAAGAATTCTGGCCTCCGCCAAGCTCGAGACCGCCTCGATCGTGGATTGGCTCGAAGCGCTCGTCGCGGACCACGCCCCCGAGTCGTCACGGACAGCCATCCGTATCGTGGCGGACATTCGACGTCACCACTCCCCCTTCGCGGAGGAGGGGCACACCTCTCTCGCGGAGGAGGCACTCAAGGCCAGGATCGTCCTGACCGAGGATCACCAATTGGTCGCCCCCTCCCCCAATGTCTTCCGTCGCAGCAGCGACTCGGACAACCTGACCGATCGGATGACCTACGTCGACGAACGAGTCATCACGGACGGTGAAGTACAACGCGCCCTCGACGAGCTCGGGATCCACGAAGCGGACGCAGCCGGCAGATTCGCCTCCGTCCTGACGAAGGGCTTTTCGGACTACGACGACGCCAGGTGGACCGCCCTGTGGGAACTGTCCCGAAAAGCCGGACCGGCCGACACCCTCGCGGCGATCCGTTCCGCGGAGATCGACACCTACCGACAGTTCAGGGTTCGTACGGTGGCCGGCCGCTTCCGACCGATCCGGAACTGCCTCCTCCCCGGCCCCGTGGTTCCTCGTGACGGTTCCCGAGATGCCCACGTGGCGGTCGACCTGGACTTCCACGGACCTGATCGTGTGATCCTCGGTGACCTGGGACTGCTCGACGGCCCCGTCGAGAAGGTGAGGCCCCAGAGCGGTGAGGGGTGGTACGACGCCTACGTGAAGACCATCTGGGAGCGCTACTGCCGCAGTCTTCCCTCGTCGGAGCGAAGGCCCAAGTTGGATTCCATGCACTTCGAGGGCGCGCCTCCTGCGGGCCCCCTGCACTTCCTGACCGAGCTCTCCGAGGAGGGAAGCGCCTCCTTCCTGCAGGCCCTCCCCCGCCTGGGACTGGTCACCAGCTGGACACTTCGGGTGGGCCGGAGCAGCTCCACCGTGAAAGCGGTCGTCTCCCCACTGAGGTGGATGGCACACAGACACGGCCACCTCCGAACCTCCCGTGGACTACGCGCCCTGTCGGACTCCGTGGGCCCGCAGCTCCGGGTGCACCATGACGTGCTTCCGGTCTCCGAGGTCCCCTCGGCCGTGGCAGAGGCGCTGAAGTTGCCCGACACCCTGGAAGCCATCGGTACCCGCTTCTGGAAAAAACTCGTCGAGGAAGCGGCACTGAGCGAGGACGACGTCTTTCCCGGAAAGGTGTACGCCCTGCTGGTCGAAGCAGGAGCCGACTGGCCCGAGGGGCTGCCCACACGTTGCCGGGTGGGCGCCGGGTGGAGCAGCGAGTACGAGGACGCGGACATCGCCGTCACGTCCGACCGTGCCGAGTACGAGTCCCTGATCCGTGAGTCGCTCCCAGCCCTACTGGTACCGGACGCGGAGACCGCCGAGGTGATGCGCCGGGACTGGGGAATGGCCTCCCCCGACGACGTCATCCAGAAAGAGATACGTCATGTCGCCCAGTCCGAACCGAACCTGATCCTCGAGGAGTTTCCTCACCTGAGGCTGTCCCATCGTGCCCAGGTGGACGGTTGGTCGATCGTGCGTTGCGGCGAACTGCAACAGATCGTGCGCACACCCAAGGGGATGAACACCACCGAACTCGAATCGGCGGTGCTCGATCGTTCCGTCCTGGTCCTGGACCCCGATGACGATCTGTCAGTGCTCAACGCGATCGATGTCGAACTCGGCCTCGGCCTCGGGCCGAATCGATGCCGTCAGATCCTCGATCAGCGGGAGAAAAAGAAGAAGAACGAACGACTGGAACGCGCCCGCAAGGCTCCGAACGTCGCCGACAAACTGCTGGAACTGGCTGATGTGGAGGCCATCAAGGCAGGACTGCCCCAAGGTCTGCTCGAATCGGAGAACATCGAACAGAACGGGGAAGCCGCCCACCGGGAGATCGCCCAGCTGGCGGTGGACTCCTACGGAGTCTCGGTGATGCGGCACTACCGCAAGGACATCGAGGCCAACGTTCCCGACGTCGCCTGTGGTTTCAATGGGGACAACAGGTCCCTACAGGTGGTCAACCAGCTCGGACTACCCCAGAACTACGCCGGCACGAAGGAACCACGTCTGCCCGCCACAGAGACCGTCGATGGCCCTCGCGAGTTCCCTCGTCTGCACGACTACCAGGAAAAACTGGCAGCCAAGATGTTCGACCGGCTCACCAGGTACAAGGCGGGCAAGGCGATGCTGTGTCTGCCCACGGGCGCCGGCAAGACCCGTGTCGCAGCGGAAGCCGTCATCCGGGTCATCAAGGCACAAGGGCTGGGTGGCCGCCCCGTGCTGTGGATCGCTCAGACCAGCGAGCTGTGCGAGCAGGCCGTGCAGAGCTGGCAGTTCGTGTGGTCGAAGGTTGGCCCGGACAGTCCTCTGACGATCAGTCGCCTGCGTGAATCGAACGAGGCCGCTCCCGTGTCGGAGAACCCCCACCTGGTGGTCGCCACGGACGCAAAGTTGGAGAAGTGTCTGCACACGGCGGAGTACGCCTGGCTGCGTGATGCCGCCCTGGTGCTGATCGACGAGGCACACACCTCCATCACCCCTCGCTACACCGAACTGTTGAAGCTGTTGGGCATCACCCATCGCTCCTCGGAACGACCGTTGATCGGCCTGACCGCGACACCGTTCCGCGGATTCAACGAGGAGGAGACGCAGCGACTCGTTCAACGTTATGGCGGAATACGCCTGGACGAGGGGATCTTCGACGGTGACCCCTACACCGAGCTGCAGAACCTGGGCGTGTTGGCACATGTGGAGCACCGTGAGCTCACCGGTGTCACGATCGAGCTGAGCGAGACGGAACTGGAGGATCTGGAGAAGAGCTCCTTCCTGCGGCGACTTCCGATCTCCGCGGAGAAGCGGATCGCCGACGACCACAGCCGAAACACCATGCTGATCGAGGAGATCCGCGATCTCCCGGACGACGAGCCCGTGCTGTTGTTCGCAACGTCGGTCAACCACGCAAAACTCCTGGCTGCAAGGCTCAACAAACACGGCATCCGGGCGGAGGCCGTCGACTCGACCACCCCCCTGTCCGAACGGCGCCGCATCATCGAGGACTACCGCAACCGCAAGATCCGGGTCCTGACCAACTACGGCGTCCTGGCCCAGGGGTTCGACGCGCCCGCCACGAAGACCGTGATCGTGGCTCGACCTACCTACAGCCCGAACGTCTACCAACAGATGATCGGCCGTGGTCTTCGCGGAAAGCTCAACGGCGGCAAGGAGATCTGTCGCATCCTCGACGTCCACGACAACGTGACCAACTACGACAAGAAGCTGGCCTTCACCGAGTTCGAACACCTGTGGGGACGGAAGTGAACGCATCCGACCCTCTCGACGAACTGACGGACGAACAGCGCGCGGTGGTGGAACAGCCGGCCGATGCCCAGGTACTCGTCACCGCGGGCCCGGGTGCGGGAAAGACCCACACCCTGATCCGGCGGCTCGACTTCCTCGTCTCCGAGGAGGAGGTGGGCCCCGGGGAAATCCTGGTTCTCACCTTCTCCCGGGCCGCGGTCCGTGAACTACGGGCCCGCACGATCACGCACGGAGGCTCCGCCCGTCACGTCCGCGCGCAGACCTTCGACTCCTGGGCACTCGATCTGCTCATGAAGGTCGACGCCGGCGGCGGTTGGGAGGAACGCTCCTTCGACGCACGTATCGAGGGAGCGCGCCGGGCGATCGAGGACGGTCTCGCCGAGGAGGAACTCGGAGGGGACCTGGTCCACGTCGTGATCGACGAGGTTCAGGATCTGGTGGGGCCACGTCGGGAGATGGTCGAGGTCCTGCTGGACGAGTTCGACCCCGGTTTCACCGTGGTCGGTGATCCCGCCCAGTCGATCTACGGGTTCACGGTTCCCGACGTCGAACAACGTGCTCAGGAGACAGGACGCTTCTTCACCTGGGTACGCCGTACTTTCGGCGAGGACCTGATCGAGCTGCGCCTCACCTCCAATTTCCGGGCGTGCACGGCAGAATCGGGGCTGGCCCTGCCACACGGTCCGGAGCTGCGGCGCGACGCCGAATCCGGTCGTGTCGCCGGACCGGGGATCCACGAGGAGCTCCGTGGTTCCCTACGCACCACCTTGAGCCTGGACATGGACGAGTTCGGCTTTCTCAGCCTGGGATCCCATGAAGGCACCACCGCGGTTCTGTGCCGTACCAACGGCCAGGCACTCCTGTTGTCCGGCTCCCTCTGGCAGGGAGGGGTGCACCATCGACTGCAACGCTCGGCCCGTGACCGTGGCGCCCCGGCGTGGTTGGCCTTCCTCTTCCGGAAGGTCGACGGTTCGATCCTGACCAGGAGCCGGTTCGAGGAAGTCGTGAGCGCGTACGGTCTTCCCGTCGACGAGGTCGAACCGCTGTGGCTCGGCCTACGACGTTCTGCCAGGGACGGAGCTCGCAACGTCGACATGGGACGTCTGAGAACGGCCATGGCACTCGGAAGGTTGGCCGACGAGTTGACGGCGCAGCCTCCCGCCTCCCTCGTGGTTTCCTCCTTCCACCGTGCCAAGGGGCTGGAGTTCGACCGGGTGGTCGTGGTCGATCCGGGAAGTCTGCCGGTCGGGGAGCAGAAGTCCGAGAAGGGGGGCAGGAAGAAACGTGAGCGCCACGTCGACGTGGCGGAGGAGGCACGGCTCCTCTACGTGGCGATGACGCGGCCCCGCCAAGAGCTGTTGCACATGGATCCCCCCGAGCAGTACTTCGTCCGCTCGGCACCAGGGCTCGACCGGTGGGGACGGTACTCGTTCCGCCGATGGGCACGGTTGGGCCTGGAACTGCACGCCGGGGACGTCTGCACCGAATTCCCCGCCGGGACCCACGGATTCACCGAGGATCCTCAGAAGGTGCAGGAGTACCTGGCCACCGGTGTCCGACAGGGGGACGAGGTGAGGTTGGAACGGCTGCTGCCCGACTCCGACGAACCCGGTAGGAGCCCTCACTACGTGGTGGTGCACCAGGAACGCCCCATCGGCATGCTGTCCGACCGTCTCCGGAGCGATCTGTACCACTTCATGAAGCTCGGCCCCAGCTACGAGCCACGCAACTGGCCATGTCTGCTGTCCGGCGTGCGCATCGATTCCGTCGAGGCTTCCGCAGGCAGTGAGGCGGCCGGTCTCCGAGCCGGCCTGGGCTCCCGCGGAGTGTGGCTCACCCCTCGTCTCACGGGACTGAGCACTTTCGAGTACGACCCCAAGCCCGAGGAGGAGAACCACGATGACAGCACATGATGAGCACTACGTGTTCCGGTCCGAGCTGGTCGAACAACTACAGAGGGACCTGTTGGGACCGGTCGGCGGAGACCAGGAGGTGCTCTCCGACGCCCCGCTCACCACCTACCTGACCGGCGTGCTCTTCCCCAGGCGTGCGAAGCGGGAAGAGGTCCCGGAGAACATCTCCGAGCAGGACGTCGACCTGGCGGGGGCTCGCACGGGTGTCGACGAGGTGCTCGATGTCGGCGTGGCGGCCGCGAACATGCAGAATCCCTCGTCGATGGGTCTCACCTTCGCCGTCGACCCGGAACGGGCCTCCTCCGTCGTCGTCAAGGTTACGGCTGCCGTGTACGAAGCGCGTGACCCGGATGGGCACCCCGTGGAGGCCGAGCGTGCCGAACGCCGCTCGACAGCCGAGCAGAAGCTGCGTTGGCACCGCATCCCCGTGCCCGAGAAGGGCGTGAACGTCGACGTGACCCGTCCGGAACTGTGGACGGAGGAGATCGTCCCGGGGCTGAGCCTTCGTGTACAGGTGCGCCCCGCCCGTTCCACGCAAGGGGCGCCCAGATCGGTCGCCGTCACCGCTGCTCTGCTCAACACGCACACGATCGGCGCCTACGACCTCCAGGACGTCCACTGCTTCTTCCAACCGGCCCTCTCCGTGCATGGTGGGGACGTCTCCGCACCCGCTCTGGTCGAACGCCCGGTGCCTGTGGGTACGGACGAGGAGGAGATCCACGTCAACAAGCTGCTCCATCGACACACTCCCCATTTCGCCGTCGGACACGGTTGTGCCACCGTCTGGGACTGGACCCCACCACCGCCGCGTGACGAGCGCCTGCTGCGCGGCGTCCCCATGGCGGTGGAGAGCGTGCGCACCGCCTTCGTCCCTTCCTACGAGGTGCTGTTGACCGACTCCAACCCGGAGATCGATGCCTCGGAACTGGACATGGACCGTCTGAGCTCGGCCGACACCGACGTCGTGGGAGCTCTGCGCCGCCTGGTGAAGGGGTACCGGGGTTGGATCGCCGAACGTGCGGAGGAGGCCCGCCTGCTCCAGGCCACCGAGTACGGTCGAGCAGCCCAGGCACAGGTCGATCTCTGTTCGGAGGCCTGCGACCGGATGTCCGCCGGTATCGAACTGTTGCGCAGGGACCCGGAGGTCGAAGCGGCATTCCGTCGTGCCAATCGGGCCATGGCCCTACAGCGAGGCAGAACCAACTGGATCAGGTCCGGCGGGCACGGGGCACCCGTCCTCGACGGCCGCTGGCGTCCCTTCCAGATCGCCTTCCTGCTCCTGTGTCTGAACGGCATCGTCGATCCCGATCACGACGACCGCAAGGTCGCCGATCTGCTGTGGTTCCCCACCGGCGGTGGCAAGACCGAGGCCTACCTCGGTCTCATCGCCTTCACGGTGTTCCTGCGCCGGAGCCGCCTGGGTGAGATGGGTGGAGGTGTCACCGCCCTCATGCGTTACACACTGCGTCTACTCACCCTCCAGCAGTTCGAACGTGCCGCCACCCTGATCTGCTCGATGGAGACCATGCGCCGCCTGTCCCCTCGGGAACTGGGTGGAGAAACGATCTCCCTCGGTATGTGGGTGGGCAAGGCCGCCACCCCCAACACCATCAAGGACGCGGCGGCGAGCCTGAAGCAGCTGCGGGAAGGGAAGACGCTCCAGGAGGAGGATCCCGTCCAGTTGCGCGCCTGTCCCTGGTGCGGCACCCCTATGGACGCCCACCACTACGAGGCGGACGCGAGCACCGCACACATGCGGATCTTCTGCCCTTCCCAGGAGTGCGACTTCCATGACGCGCTCCCCGTCCACGTGGTCGACGAGGTGATCTACGCACACCGACCGACCCTGGTCATCGCAACGGTCGACAAGTTCGCCCAGATCGCCTGGCGCCCCCAGGTGTCCGCCCTGTTCAACCGGGACGTCGATGACGGGACACCGCCACCGGAGTTGATCGTCCAGGACGAACTGCACCTGATTTCGGGCCCCCTCGGAAGCCTGACCGGTCTGTACGAGACCGCGGTCGACGTCGCTGCGGACCAGGCCAAGGTCATCGCCTCCACGGCGACGATCCGTCGTGCCCGGGACCAGGCCCGAGGACTGTTCAACCGTGACGTACGCCAGTTCCCGCCGGCCGGACTCGACTCCCGTGACTCGTGGTTCGCCGTGGAGACCCCCGCCAAGGACAAGGCGTCCCGTCTGTACGTCGGACTGCTCACCCCATCCACCAGTCAGGCGACACTGCTGGTCCGGTCCTACGCGGCATTGCTGCACCACGCCTTCACCATCAAGAGCACCGACAAGGTCCGGGACGCCTACTGGACCCTGGTCGGGTACTTCAACAGTTTGCGGCTGCTGGCGGCGGCGGAACTGCAGGTACACGACGATGTACAGGACCGGCTCAAGCTCCTGGCCGAACGCCATGATCAGGAAACACGCCCTGCGGAATTCCTGTCGGAGCTCACCAGTCGGGTCACGTCCAGCGAAATTCCTCAGAGGCTCCAGGATCTGAACCGTGCCTTCCCCGAGGAGGGCGCCTTCGACACCGTCCTCGCCACCAACATGATCTCCGTGGGCGTGGACATCGACCGTCTGGGGCTCATGACGATCATGGGGCAGCCCCAGACGACGGCCGAGTACATCCAGTCGAGCAGCCGTGTCGGACGACGCCATCCCGGTCTCGTGGTGACGCTGTTCAACGGTGCACGTTCGCGGGACCGGTCTCACTACGAGAGCTTCACCTCGTACCACTCGGCTCTCTACCGCCAGGTCGAGTCGACCAGCGTGACACCGTTCTCCGCCAGGGCTCGTGACCGGGCTCTCCATGCCGTGCTCGTGGGTATGGCCCGTCTGTTGTACCCCGAGGCCAGGGCCAACGACGCTGCGGCCCGTGTGGGGGACTTCGAGGAGCGCCTGGAGCAGATCAGGGAACTCGTGCTGCTGCGTGTCAAGGATGTCGCTTCGGAGGAAGTCGCCGCGACGGCGGAGGACATCGACCACTTCTTCGAGGAGTGGCGTCTTCTCGCCAAGGGGAACGGAGGCCTCGTCTACGAGGCTCCGTACACGTTCGAGCGCAGCAAGGAGCGCGCTCCCGACACCGCCCTGTTGTGCTCGTACTCCGACGAGGACCTGGACGACGCGTTCCCGACCTTGTGGAGCATGCGCGACGTCGACGTCGAATCCGATCTCTACCTGGAGCGTTGAACATGGCCATGAAAGAACGGCGACAGCGCCGTCCCCGGAGGCGGGAGAACACGGCAGAGGCTTCGAGAACCCCTCTGGGCGGAGTACGTCGTACCCAGATGATCACCACCTACGGCGTGGGTGCACTGGTCGCGATCGACGAGAAGTCCTACGTGGTGAGCGGGATCGACTCGTGGAAGGTGGACGACTCCACGGCGATCTTCGAGCCACGCCTCCAGCACTGGTTGGGGGTCCAGGGGTTTCGTCTTCCTCCGGCCTCGAATCCACCGGTCGGCGACGGGGTACGAGTTCGTCTCTTCCCCGAGATGTACTCCTGTCCCAAGTGCCATGAACTCAAGAGGTTCCGTGAGTTCGGCTCACCCCGCGGGAAAAGCCTCTGCGGTGCGTGCGAGGAATCCCTTTCCCCCTCCCGATTCGTCGTCGCGTGCGAGAACGGACACCTGGACGACTTCCCCTACTTCGCCTGGGTCCACAAGAGAACCTCTCCGGTGAGTTCGGAGACGGGGGTCCGACACGAGTTGTCCCTGCACAGCACCGGGCGGACCGCTTCGCTGCGTTCTGTCGTGGTGCGCTGCTCCTGCGGGAAGAAGGCTTCCCTGGAAGGTGCCTTCGGAGGCGGGGCCATGCAGGCCCTGGGTATCTCGTGCTCGGGAAGGCGACCTTGGTTGGGAGCCGAAGGTGTGGAGGTCGGTTGCACGTCCGCACCTCGCACCCTGCAGCGTGGTTCGTCCGCGGCCTGGTTCCCCCTCAACCGGTCCGCCCTGTCCATCCCTCCGTGGTCTGCCACCCTGCAGAAACGGGTCCACGACCACTACGGCGTGTTGGAACCTCTGATCGCGGGAAAGGTCGACGACGCCCTTCTCGACAAGGTCATCGAGGGAACCGGGCTCCTGCAGGGATCGCTCTTCACCCGCCAGGAGATCGTGAACGCCGTCCGTCAACGGATGGAGCTGGCGAACACGGAACCCGAGTCCGAGGCGTACGGCGGTTTCGAACCGGCCGAACGACTCAGGAGGGAAGAGTACGAACAGCTGATGTTCGGCACCGCCGAGTTGGAGAGGGACCAGGACTTCGAGTGTGTGAAGCCCGAGGGTGACCGTGCCGCGCTTCCCTTCGGGATCGAACGCAGCATGCAGGTCAAGCGGCTCCGTGAGGTGCGCGCCCTGCAAGCGTTCACCCGTGTTCAGGCGCCCGACGTGATGAGCCCGGGCACGCAACCTGCCGCTCTCGCCCTGGAGGCACAGGACTGGCTTCCCGCTGTCGAGGTGAGTGGGGAAGGTGTTTTCCTGACCCTGGACAACGACCTTCTGCACAGCTGGGAGCGCCGCCCCGGCACGGTGCAACGGATGGATCGGATCCGTCGGGAACACACCCGTGTACTGCGTTCCCTGGCTCGAAAATCGTCTTCGGGCAGGAAGGACGAGGCCGTCGATTCACCGATCACCCCCAGGTACGTGCTCCTGCACACCCTGGCCCACATCCTGATCAACGAATGGAGCCTGGGGGCCGGATATCCCGCTGCTTCCCTGCGGGAACGGCTGTATGTGTCCGACGACATGGCGGGCATGCTGATCTACACCGCCACCAGCGACTCCGCCGGGAGCCTCGGGGGCGTGGTTGCCCAGGGCGAGTACAAGCAACTGCGTGCCACGCTCGAATCGGCTCTGAACCGGGCTGCTTGGTGCTCCCAGGATCCTCCCTGCATGGAGTCGGAGGCGAGCGGGGTCAACGGGCTGAATCTGGCCGCCTGCTACGCCTGCGTACTTCTGCCCGAAACGAGCTGCGAGACCAACAACTCCTTCCTGGACCGCGGCGTACTCTTGGGCACCCCGGAGGACTCGTCGGTCGGCTTCTTCAACCGGGACAACTGAGGAGAGCCGGGGGCGCCGGGCGGTGCCCCCGGCATTTCACCGGCCTGGCCGGTGACCGGGCCGCCTCCAGTGGTCGACGACGGAGGTGAGGTCCCCCTGGGACACCAGGGATGTACGTAGCCGTGTCGGTCTCTTCGCTCCTCTCGGCAGAAACAGGGCGTCGCCGGATCCGCGAAGTCGCGTGGTGCGCCCGTCGTCGACAGTCACCTCGCCCCCCTCTACGGAGGTCGTCCTGAAAGTGAGACGGGAGGGGATGTAGGCATGGACACGTTCGGTGAGTGCACCGGTGTGCACCTCACGGGTGGCCAGGACCAGGTGGATACCCACCGCACGCGCCAATCGAGCAAGGCTTCCGATGGAGTGTTCGGTCTCCTCGCGACACCGGTCGGTGAGCACGGTCACCTCATCGACGAAGACCACGATCGAAGGGTGTGGGGTTCTCGTCCCGAGGCTCCGTGCCGGAGGTGGCGTCCGTCCCTCACGTACCGCCACGTTGTAGCCGTGAACCGTGCGATGTCCGTGAGAGGCGAGGTCGTCGTAACGACGTTCCATCTCCTCCTCCACCCATCGCAACGCCACCACCGCCCTCGCCGGGTCGTCGGTGACGGGGAACAACAGGTGCGGCACGTCGTCGAAGACGGAGAGCCGGCCGCCCGGTGAGTCGACCAGCACCAGGCGAACCTCCTCGGGGGTGGCACGCACGAGCAGGGAGGTCACCGCAGCACGGATCGCCATGGACTTACCCGTTCCACGAGCACCGGTGATCAGCAGATGGGGGGTCTCCTCCAGGTTCACCAGCACGGGTCCCGCAGCGCCTCGTCCCAGGCCGTACAACAGGGACGAGTTCTCCTGTGGCGCGGGTGCCGAGCGAAGCAGGTCTCCCAGACCGATGACCTCCGGGTCCGCGTTGATGATTTCCAACCCCACCGCGGTTCCCCCGGGAAGAGCCGATGTCGATCGCACGAAGGCGAGGAACTCCACGTCGACACCACCCAGTTCCACGGAGATCTGTTCGACCAGTCGTCCGACACAAGACGCACTTTCCGGGGAGGGCAGACGGATCTCGTATCTGCTGACCACGGGACCTCGAACACACCCTGCCACGTGAGCGTCCACATTGCTCCTGGCCAACACGCTCTGGACCGTGGACATGACATGACTGTTGTGAGGCGTGTGTTTCTTGGCCGGCGAACCGGAAGCGAGGAGACGGGGCGAAGGCGGGGTGAAGGGCTCGGACGCCGGCGGGACAGCAGGCTTCGGGCCGGTAGGCATCGCGGTCCGGGAGTCGTGATGAACGGCATCACTCCCCCGGTCGTGTCCCCGAACTATCCTCTTCAGCCGGTCGCGGACCTCCTCCGCGTTCGCAGGTCGCTCCTCGGGCCGTTTGCCGAGCAGGTCCGTGACGAGGGCCTCCAGCCCCGCCGGCACACTCCGACGGCACTCCGCGAAAGACGCGGGAAGCGCACGACGATGTAGATCCATCAGTTTGTGAGGCGTTCCCCGGAAAGGCGGGAAACCGGTGACGAGTTCGTAGAGGACGCACCCCAGCGAGTACAGGTCGGATCGTATGCCCACCACGCCGTCGAACTGCTCCGGAGCCATGTAGACCGCCGTGCCGATCCCGGCGGTACCCTGCTCCCCACGGTTGTCCTCGAGGACCCGAGCCACTCCGAAGTCGCAGATCTTCACCTGTCCCCGAGGGGTGAGCATGATGTTGGAAGGTTTGACATCGCGATGCGCCACGTTCCCACCGTGTGCGGCGATCAGGGCCTCGGCCACCTGCAATCCGATGTCCAACACCTGTTCGACCGGCAGACCGTCAGGATGACGGTCGAGAAGACGTTTCAGGTCCTCTCCGTCGACCTTCTCCATGACGACGTAGAGGAACCCGTGACTCTCCCCTGTGTCATGGACAACCGTGATGCCCGGATCCTGAAAGGCCGCGGCGATCTCGGCCTCGCGCCGAAAACGGTCCATCCGCGAGGGGTCGGAGTGGCGTAGGGGCAAAAGCTTGACAGCGACCGCTCGACGGAGCTTGAGGTCGAGACCGCCCCAGACCTCTCCCATGCCTCCACTGCCCAGGTGCTTCTCGAGGCGATAGCGGCCGTCGAGCTCGGTCCCCCCGTACAACAGCCAGCCTTTCGCAAGACACTACGCCGTTCCCCTCGCAGAAGGATTCTGACGTAGACCGGTCCTCTTCAAAAATTCGCGTCTGCGACCGCCGGGGGAGAGGAGGGACAGCATCCCACTCACCGGGGGCCACGAACCGGCGATTCCGGTTTCCGGACTCTCCCGGTTCTTCCACGTGCAAGACGGCGTTCTCTCAGCACACGTTCGACCTCGGAAGCAGCTGCTTCCATGTCTTCGTGCTCCCAGAAACGGAGCACCGCCCAACCAGCCTCTCGCAGCCTGGTATCGGTGTCGCGGTCACGAGCCACGTTCCCGCTCAGTTTGTGCTCCCACCATGCTCCGTTGTTGACCGGAGCCGTTCCGTGGACAGGGCAGCGATGCCAGAAACACCCGTCGACGAACACGACGACCTTGGCCCCGACGAAGGTTACGTCCGCTCTTCTGCGTGGCATGCCTTCCAGCGGTCGATTCACCCGATAGCGCGAACCCCTGCGATACAGTGCACGCCGTAGTTCCATCTCGGGTGCTGTGTCCTTGCGTTTCTGTCGAGACATACGCGCCGAGGTGGCAGCATGCACGCCTGCGGGCCGGCACGGTACCGTTTCGACCGACGTCTCGTCCATCAGTGCCTTCCCTCACCGGTATCTCGACCTCGCGCGTCATCGAACCCACCCGACCCGGCGTGCGAGGTCCTGCGCCACAACCGCTGTTCGGCCGCTCCGGGTTCGGGTGGGGCCGGGACGTGTCGCGTGGCACTCCCCGAGCTCTCATACGAAGTCAGGGGCTTCCGAGTGTGAACATATCGGATACCGGATCGCGTTCGGGAAAGGAGCGTGCCCCACCGAGGTCCGACACCTTCCCGAGGAATTCCGGCAAGGAGTGGCAGGGCCGTCGCGCCCGGGATCACCGGTGAGATGCGAACGCCGGTCAGGCACTCAGGTCATCGGTGAGCGCCGACGGGTCCGGTCCGGAGCACTGGACACCATGCTCCTCGCGCCGGAGCCGGTGTGCGTGCTGCGCGGAGAACCTGTCCAGCCCACGGGAGCCGGATCCGCCACGGGGGCACGGAGCTCGGCGACGACCTGCCGTGCGACGGCGCGGCCGGCGCGGTTGGCCCCGATCGTGCTCGCCTGGGGACCGAAACCCGCGAGGAACAGGCGGGGGTTGCGCACCGAGCGGCCCTGTTCGACGCGGACGCCGCCGCCGGGCTCGCGCAGGCGCAGCGGTGCCAGGTGGGTGAGCTCGGCCCGGAACCCGGTGGCCCAGATGATGGCGTCCACGGGGGCGAACGTCCCGTCGGCCCAGCGGACCCCGTCCGGTTCGACCGAGGAGAACATCGGCCGGGCCACGAGGAGCCCCCGCTCGGCCGCGGCCAGGTTCTCCGGGGTGGCGGGGAGGCCGGTTCCGCTGACGATGCTCGGGAGCGGCCGCCCGGCCCTGGCAGCCTCGTCGGCCATCCGCACGGCCGTGACGCCCGCGTCCGGGTCGTCGGTGAACTCGACGGGTCGGCGGGTGGCCCACACCGTGGCCGCCGCCACGCCCTCCAGCTCGCGCAGGAACCCGACCGCGGAGGTGCCCCCGCCCACGACGAGGACACGCTTCCCCCGGAAGTCCTCGGCGGAGCGGTAGCCGGGTGTGGTGATCTGCGTGCCCCGGAACTCCGCGGCACCCGCGAAGTAGGGCCGGAAGGGGCGTGCCCACGTCCCGCCGGCGTTCACGAGGACCCGGGCGCCGATGTCGCCCCGGTCGGTCGTGAGGAGGAACCCTCCGCGGCCGTCCTCGTGGACCCCGGTGACCTCGACGGGTCTGCGCACGTCCAGCGCGAACGCCTGCTCGTAGCGCTCGTAGTAGTCGGCCACGACCTCCCTGGCCGCCCTCGTCCGGTCCGCGGTGGCGAAGCTCAGACCGAGCTCCCCCATGCCGGGCAGGTCGTCGACCTTGTGCGCCGTGTCCAGCCGCAGCGACTCCCACCGGAACTGCCAGGCCCCGCCCGCACCAGGCCCACGGTCAAGGACCACCAGGTCCGAGCCCGGGGTGAGCCCGAGGCGCCTCAGGTGCCAGGCCACCGACAGACCGGCCTGTCCCGCGCCCACGACGACCACGTCGGCCGCATCCGGCAGCTCCGGCCCGGGTCCGCCCGTGCGGCCGTGCTTCGCTCCGGGGGCGCCCGGCCCGCCACGACCCTTCCCGTCCGCCATGTCCGTCCCTTCCGTCGTCCGCTGTCAGGGGGCAACAACGGCGGCGGGGGGTTCATGCCGGATCCCCGGCGCCCGCTCCGGGACGGACACCGGGCGTTACGTGGAACGGCCCGGCGGCGAGCCGACGGAGCGGGAACGGGGGCGGCGGCGCGAGTGGTCCCGCGC
>NZ_JBSHDN010000058.1:0-33156 GCF_053616335.1 Nocardiopsis sp. NPDC055824 | reverse complement strand
GCTGGCCCTCGTCTTCTTCGCGCTGCTCCCCGCGGGCGGCCAGCAGACGACGTTCCGCCTCTCGACGGCGAAGGACTTCTTCCAGATCGAGCCGATCACGGTGAGCTCCACCGGGGCGGCGCTACTTGCGCTTGCCGAAGCGCTTCTCGAAGCGGGCGACGCGGCCGCCGGTGTCGAGGATCTTCTGCTTGCCGGTGTAGAACGGGTGGCACTCGGAGCACACCTCGGCACGGATCTTGCCCCCGCCCACGGTGCTGCGGGTGACGAAGTGGGCGCCACAGGTGCAGGTCACCTCGGTGGTGACGTACTCGGGGTGGATGTCGGCCTTCATGGTGTTCTCCTCATCAGGGGCGCGACCGCCGGACGCATGCCAAGCCGCACCACCCGGCGGGTGGTCGGCGTGGTGGGTCATGCGCGAACCGGTGTCGCGGCGATCCAGGTAGTCAGGGGCGGCGGGCCCTGCCGGAAGAAGGCGGGCCGTCACCCCGGTACCAGTTTGCCAGACCGATAACGATGCCGGGACCAGTGTCTATTCCGTCCCCCTCCCCCCTGGCCCGGGGGCGGCGTCCCGCGGGGCCCGGGGCGCCCCCGCGGAGTCCGCCCGGCGCATCAGGAGCACCAGCGCGGCCAGGGTCGCGAGGAGGAGGGCGAGCACGGCGGTTCCGGCGTTGACGCCGAACCCGTAGACGAACACGTAGCTGACCGACCCGGCCAGGAGCACGTAGTAGGCCATCGGCAGGATCGTCTGCCGGATGAGGTCGCCCTCCCTGCCGACCAGGCCGACCACCGCGGAGGCGGCGACCACGTTGTGGACGGTGATCATGTTGCCCGCGGCCCCTCCGACGGCCTGCGTGGCGACGACGGTCTCCGGCGGGATGCCGATGCGCTCCCCCGTCGAGAACTGGAACAGGGAGAACATCAGGTTCGAGACGGTGTTGGAGCCCGCCACGAACGCGCCCAGGGCGCCGATCCACGGCGCGTAGAGCGGCCACGTGGCGCCGCCCAGCTCGGCTGCGCCGGCGGCCAGGGTCAGGGGCATGCTCTCCATCGCGGTTTCGCCGAACTCGGCGCCGGTGTTGATGAACACGCGGACGAGGGGGACGGCGAAGAGCAGCGCGACGGCGGCGCCGGCCAGCTGCGATCCGGCCGCCTTCCAGGAGTCGGCCACCTGGCGCGCGCTCATGCGGTGCAGGACGCAGGTCACCAGGCAGACGAGGACGAAGGTCGCCCCGGGCGAGTAGAGGGGCTCGACCGCCTGGACGACGGGGGTGCCGAGGATGTCGGTCGCGCCGACGGTGATGCCGGACAGCCACGCCTTGAGGGGTTCGACGGTGCGGGTGGCCACCAGCAGCGCGGCGACGAGGAGGTAGGGGGTCCAGGCGCGCAGGAGGCCGATGCGCCGGTCGTCGGCGAGGACGGTGTCGCCCTCGCCCGGGGCGATGCTGCCGCTCCAGCGGGCCAGCCAGTCCTCGCGCGGCGGGAAGTCCCAGGCCCGCTCCGGCATGAGGAAGCCCTTGCGCGCCGCGAGCACGACGACGACCAGGCCGGTCAGCCCGCCGAGGAGGCTCGTGAACTCCACACCGAGGAAGTGGTTGTACAGGACGGAGGGGACGGTCATGGCGAAGGCGGAGAAGAGCGCGAACCTCCACACCCCGAGGCCGTCGGAGAAGCGCCGCCCGCCGCCGTAGAAGCCGCAGAGCATGCAGCAGATGATCAGGGGCACGAGGGTGCCCGCGACGGCGTGCAGGAGGACGGTCTGGAACCCGATGTGGCCGATGAACTCCGGCACTGCCAGGCCGAGCGCGGAGGCCCGCTCGGCGACCTCGGGCGACCCCTCCAGGCCCCCGGCGACGCCCACCAGGATGGGGGTGCCGACGGCACCGAAGCTGACGGGCGTGCTCTGGATGACCAGGCCGACCATGACGGCGGCCATGGCGGGGAAGCCCAGGGCCAGCAGGAGGGGCGCCACGACGGCGGCGGGTGTGCCGAACCCGGAGGCCCCCTCGATGAAGCTGCCGAACAGCCAGCCGATGATGATCGCCTGGACCCGGCGGTCGGGGGTGATGTCGGTGAACGTGGAGCGGATGGTGGCGATGGCGCCGCTCTTGGTGAGGGTGCTGAGCAGGAGGAGCGCGCCGAAGACGATGTACAGGAGTCCGGCGGCGAGGATGAGCCCCTGGATCGTGGACGCGGCGATCGACCGCCAGTCGGTCTCCCAGGCGAGGACGGCGACGGCCACGACGACGGCGTACCCGGCGGGCATCGCGTACATGGCGGGGACGCGGAAGCCGACGAGGAGGACTCCGACCAGCAGGATGGGGGTGAGCGCCAGAAGGCTGAGCAGGGCGAGGTTGTCCATGCGGACTGCTCCCTGGAACGGGGGTGGTGCACTCGACCCCGCGACGATAGGCCGGTGTCGGCGGTCGGACCATCCCCCCTCTGTGATCCGAGACACACCGGTGATCTTTTTCGTTCCTCGGCCTCGGGATCCCGCCATGCGGAACACGTGGGCCCCTCCGTCCCCGCCCTCCCCGGAGCACCCCCGGCACACACGACGGCCCCCTCCCTGGCGGGAGGGGGCCGTCGGCGTCACGGGCGGGCCGGGGTCAGCGCTCCGGGCCCACGGTGGTCTTCTGGATCTGGAGCAGGAACTCCGCGTTGCTCTTGGACTCCCTCATCTTGTCCAGGAGCAGCTCGATCGCCTGGGTGGTGTCGAGCGCGTGCAGCACCCGGCGGAGCTTCCAGACGACGCCCAGCTCCTCCGAGGACATCAGGATCTCCTCCTTGCGGGTGCTGGAGGCGTCGACGTCCACGGCCGGGAAGATCCGCTTGTCCGCGAGGCTCCGGTTGAGCTTGAGCTCCATGTTGCCGGTGCCCTTGAACTCCTCGAAGATCACCTCGTCGGCGCGCGATCCGGTCTCGACCAGCGCGGTCGCCAGGATGGTCAGAGAGCCGCCGCCCTCGATGTTGCGGGCCGCGCCGAAGAAGCGCTTGGGCGGGTAGAGGGCGGTGGAGTCCACACCACCGGACATGATGCGCCCGCTCGCCGGGGCGGCCAGGTTGTAGGCGCGGCCCAGGCGGGTGATGGAGTCCAGCAGGACGACGACGTCCATGCCCATCTCGACGAGCCGCTTGGCACGCTCGATGGCCAGGTCTGCGACGACCGTGTGGTCCTCCGCGGGGCGGTCGAAGGTCGAGTGGATGACCTCGCCCTTGACCGTGCGCTGCATGTCGGTGACTTCCTCGGGCCGCTCGTCGACCAGGATCACCATCAGGTAGCACTCGGGGTTGTTCTCGGTGATCGCGTTGGCGATCGCCTGAACCACCATCGTCTTGCCCGCCTTGGGCGGGGAGACGATGAGCCCGCGCTGGCCCTTGCCGATGGGCGCCACGAGGTCGATGATCCGCGTGGTGAGGATGTGCGGCTCGGTCTCCAGGCGCAGGCGCTCCTGGGGGTACAGCGGGACGAGCTTGGAGAACTCCTGGCGGCCCCGGGCCTGGTCCGGCGACATGCCGTTGACCGAGTCCAGGCGCACCAGGGCGTTGAACTTCTCCCTGCGCTCCCCGTCCTTGGGCTGGCGGACGGCGCCGATGATGTGGTCGCCCTTGCGCAGGCCGTGCTTGCGCACCTGGGCCAGGGAGACGTACACGTCGCTCTGGCCGGGCAGGTAGCCGGTGGTGCGGACGAAGGCGTAGTTGTCCAGGATGTCCAGGATGCCCGCGACGGGCAGCAGGACGTCGTCCTCGCCGATCACCGGCTCCGGCTCCTGGCCCGTGCCTCGTCCGCGGCGGTCCCGGCGGTCCCGGCGGCGTCCCCGGCGGCGTCCGCCGAAGTCGTCGTCGTCGCCTCCGGGGCCACGGTCGCGGTCCCTGTCGCGGTCCCGGTCACGCCCCTGGCTCTGGCTCTGGCCCTGGTTCTGACCGCCTCCGCCCTGCTGCGGGGCACTGCCGTTGGCGTTCTGGTCGTCGCCACCGCGGTTGCGGTTGCGGCGGTTGCGCTGGCGCTCGCGACCCTGCCCGGACCTGTTGTCACGGTCCTCGGCGGAGTCGGGGCCGTTCTTCTGGGGGGTACTGGATGTCTTGGTCACGCTGCTCGCGGAGGTAGAGGAGTCGGCGCCGTCCACCGACCTGGCCTGGTCGCCGGTCTCGTCGCCGCGCCTGCGGGACGAACGCCGGTTGCGGGACGACTTGTCGCCCCGTCCACCCTGGGGGTCGGTCACGGCCTGGTCCGACGGCCGGTCGGCCGCGCGCTGACGCGGGGCTTCGTCCGTGCTCGCCGTGTCGGGGGCCTGGGCCTCGATCGAGCCGTCGGTTGCCTCGACCTTACCGGCCTTGGGAGCCGTGTCGGCTTTCTTTGCGGTTTTGACCTTCGTCGGGCCGCCCACGGGGCCGCCCTGCTTGGTCTCGATCGCGGCGATGACGTCGCTCTTGCGCATGCGCCCCGTACCGGTGATGCCCAGGCTGGAGGCGAGCTTCTGGAGCTCGGGGAGCTTCAGAGCCGCGAGCCCGGTACCGCGCGACGCCGTGCGGGACCTGGACGACGCACCTGTGGGCGCGCCATCGCCAGCCTCCGCTGCGGAGGCGCCGGTGGAGGCTTTGCTGTCGACCGCCGCGTCCGTGTGGAGTTCGGTGGTGTCGCTCACTAAGGGTCCTTCCCAAGGAGCGGGCTTCGGCCGTCAGCGGATTGCTTGATCGGCCGGCCCGGTGGTGCGAACCGGCAGGGGCCGGGTAGGGCTTGCCCCACGTGGATGTCGGAAACCGGTGTGAAGACGGTCCCCTACCCAATCGCGGCGGGCTCTGGGTACAGCCAGACGTCGGGGCGGATGGCTCGGTGGTGATGCCCGTCAACCGTGGTGACACACTCATCCGAGGAGGAGTGGACTTCGATGACGTTGGCACAGTCGCGGGAGAACCGCTGACTCGACACGTTGGCCGCCGCTTCCGAGTGGTCGTGAGATCGAACCATCGGAGTATGGGATGCGGAAGCCGCTGTGGCGGATGAGCACTCGCCCCGCAACGGGGCATCCGGTGCTTCACCTAGCCTAACATCACCAGAGGCCACGGCTATTCCTCGACACAGGTGCTACGGATGGGGAGATGGGGACCGCACCCCTCCGGCTCAACGTGTAGGGGGCGTATGTCCCAATCATTACCCGCCCTCCGACGGATCGAATCAACCTGTCGGATGATTTCCGGCGAATCAGGCCCGGCAGCACCCGCACCGACCGAGCACAGCACCAGCACCGTGGGACCCGCACCGGAGACCACCGCGGGCAGTCCCTCGTGTCGGCGCAGGTCACGGATGAGGGCGAGGGTGCGCGGCATCGCCGGGGCCCGGTAGGCCTCGTGTAGCCGATCCTCGGTCGCCGCGTACAGGGTTTCGGGGTGGCCACAAACGGCCGCCGTCATCAGCGCGGAGCGCCCGGCGTTGAAGGCGGCGTCGGCGTGCGGCACCGTCTCCGGCAGGAGGCCCCGCGCCCGCTCGGTGGACAGCCGCTCGCCCGGGACGCACAGCACCGGGAGGATCCGCTCGTCCGGGGAGAGGCGCACCGCGCCCCACCGGCCGCCGTCACGGTAGGCGACCGTGTACCCGCCGTAGACGCAGGGTGCCACGTTGTCGGGGTGGCCCTCGATGTCGGCGGCGATCTGGTAGATCGCGTCCCGGTCCGGCCCGCCGTCGGGGCCTGTCCGTCCCAGCAGGGCGCTCGCGGCGGCGACGCCGCCGACGATCGCCGACGAGGAGGAGCCGAGCCCCCGGGCGTGCGGCACGTTGTTGACGCACGTCAGGTCGAGCCCGGGCAGCTTCTCCCCGGCGCGTTCGTAGGTCTCGCGCATGGCGCGGACGACGAGGTGCCGCCCGTCGAGCGGAACCTCCCCGGCTCCCTCCCCGCTGACGCGGACGCGGAGCTCCCCGTCGTCCCTGAGGGCCGCCTCGAACTCGTTGTACAGGCGCACGGCCAGGCCGAGGGCGTCGAAGCCCGGGCCGAGGTTGGCGCTCGTGGCGGGCGCGCGGACGGACACCGCGGTGGGGCGTGGTGGGGTCACTGCGGTCTTTCTCCTGACAGGACGCGCGGCGGGTTCCGGCCCGCCGCGCTCGGGGCCGTGGACGGCGGTCGGCCTCAGGCGAGGTCGAGCGCCTGGGCCGCGGCGAGTGCGTCGACGGGGACGGTGGTGGCGGAGGAGGCTCCGGCCAGCGCCCAGTCGGGGTCCTTGAGGCCGTTGCCGGTGACGGTGCAGACCACGCGGCTGCCGCGCTCGACCCGACCGGCCTCGACGGCCTGCAGGAGCCCGGCGACACTGGCGGCGGAGGCCAGCTCGACGAACACGCCCTCCTCCGCGGCGAGGAGCTTGTAGGCGGCCATGATCTGGCGGTCGGTGACCTTGTCGATCAGGCCGCCGGACTCGTCGCGCGCCTGCTCGGCGAGCTTCCAGGAGGCCGGGTTGCCGATGCGGATCGCCGTGGCGATGGTGCTCGGGCTGGTGACGGGGGCGCCGTTGACGATGGGCGCGGAGCCGCTGGCCTGGAACCCGAGCATGCGCGGGCTGCGCGACGAGATCCCGTCGCGGGCGTACTCCGTGTAGCCCATCCAGTAGGCGCTGATGTTGCCCGCGTTGCCCACCGGGATGCAGTGGACGTCGGGGGCGTCGCCGAGGGCGTCCACGATCTCGAACGCGGCGGTCTTCTGGCCCTGGAGCCGGTACGGGTTGACCGAGTTCACGAGGGCGACGGGGTAGTCGACGCTGAGCTTGCGGGCCAGTTCGAGGCAGTCGTCGAAGTTGCCGTCGACCTGGAGCAGGCGCGCCCCGTGGACGAGCGCCTGGGCGAGCTTGCCCATGGCGATCTTGCCCTGGGGCACCAGCACGGCGCAGGTCATGCCCGCGCGGATGGCGTAGGCCGCGGCACTCGCGCTCGTGTTGCCGGTGGAGGCGCAGATGACGGCCTTGGCGCCGTCCTCGGCCGCCTTGGAGATGGCCATCGTCATGCCGCGGTCCTTGAAGGAGCCCGTGGGGTTGAGCCCCTCGACCTTGAGGAAGACCTCGCAGCCCGTGAGCTCGGAGACGCGCGTGGCCGGCAGCAGGGGCGTGCCGCCCTCCTGGAGGGTGACGACGGGGGTGTTCTCGTTGACGGGGAGGCGGTCGCGGTACTCCTCGACGATGCCTCGCCACGCCCGTGCCATGCTCACGACTGAGTCCCTTTCGGGTGGATGCGGCTTCGCTTGACGCGCGGTGGATGCGGTGGGGTCGCCACGGGGACGCTGTCGAGCCCCGGGGCCCCGACCAGCTACGAGTCTACGACCCCCCACATACTATCTCGAATCGCGGTCGTTGGCGTCTCATCATGTGAAATCTGCGGGCGCGGCACGGAGGCCGCGCGGACGCTCCGCGCGGCCTGGTCCCGCGCCCGGGGCCGCACGGTCGCGGCCCCGGGCCGGGGGTCAGTCCGAGAAGGTCTCCACGCGCATCACGCTGGCCACCTCGCGGACCATCTCGTGCCCGCGCAGCACCTCGACGGTGGAGCTGAGCGCGGCGTCGGGGGCGGGGTGGCTGACGAGCACGAGCTGCGCGTCGTCCCCCGTCCCCTCCTGCCGGACGTTCTTGATGGACACCCCGTGGTCGGCGAAGATCTCCGCGACCTTGGACAGCACACCGGGACGGTCGGCCACGTCCAGCGCCACGTGGTAGCTGGTGATGGTGTGGCCCATGTCGTGCACCGGCAGCCCCGTGTCGTGCGCGCCCTCGGCCACCGAGGTGCGCGCGAGCCGGTTGCGCGCCACCGCGACCAGGTCGCCCAGGACCGCGCTCGCGGTGGGGGTGCCGCCCGCGCCCGCCCCGTAGAACATGAGGCGGCCCGCCGACTCGGCCTCGACGAAGACCGCGTTGTAGGCCTCCTTGACGCTGGCCAGCGGGTGCTCGACCGGCAGCATCACCGGGTGGACGCGCACGCCCACCGACTCCCCGTCCTCCGAGCGCTGGCAGATCGCCAGGAGCTTGACCACGCAGCCCATCGCCCTCGCGCTGGCGATGTCGCCGGCGGAGACGCCCGTGATGCCCTCGCGGTGCACGTCGGCGGCGGTCACCTGCTGGGTGTGGAAGGCCAGCCGCGCCAGGATCGCGGCCTTGGCCGCGGCGTCGAAGCCCTCCACGTCGGCGGTGGGGTCGGCCTCCGCGTACCCGAGGGACTGGGCCTCCTCCAGGGACTCCGTGAAGCCCGCGCCGAGGGAGTCCATCCGGTCGAGGATGTAGTTGGTGGTGCCGTTGACGATGCCCAGCACGCGGTGGACCCGGTCGCCGGCGAGCGAGTCCCGCAGCGGGCGCAGCAGCGGGATCGCCCCCGCCACGGACGCCTCGTAGTACAGGTCGACCCCGGCCTCGCGGGCGGCCCTGTGCAGGGTCTGGCCGTCCTCGGCGAGCAGTGCCTTGTTGGCCGTCACCACGGACTTGCCCGACTTGACCGCGGCGAGGATCAGGGAGCGGGCCGGTTCGATCCCGCCGATCACCTCGACCACGAGGTCGATGTCGGGACGCGTCACCAGGGCCGTGGCGTCGGTGGTCAGCAGCGCCGGGTCGACCCCGCGGTCGCGGTCGATACGACGCACCGCGATCCCGCCGATCTCGATCGGCGTGCCCACCCGCGCGGCCAGCTCCTCGGACTGCTCGTTGACCAGGCGGACGACTTCCGAACCCACAACGCCGCATCCGAGCAGCGCCACCTTCATCGCCATTTGGGCGTGACTCCCACTTCTCTCGTGTCCCTGCCTCGGGCGGCGGCGCCGCCCCGGAGTGGACTGTTCAGCCGACGTCGAGGCGGAGCAGGTCCTCCTCGCTCTCCCTGCGCACGATGACGCGTGCGCTCCCGTCCCTGACCGCCACCATGGCCGGCCTGGGCAGATGGTTGTAGTTGCTCGCCATGGAGTAGCAGTAGGCGCCCGTCGCGGCCACCGCCACCAGGTCCCCCGGCCGCAGGTCCGCCGGGAGGTAGAGGTCGTGCACGATGATGTCGCCGCTCTCGCAGTGCTTGCCGACCAGGCGGGACAGCATGGGAGCCGCGTCGCTCTCCCGGGACACCAGCTGGCTGGTGTACTCCGAGCCGTACAGGGCGGTGCGGATGTTGTCGCTCATCCCCCCGTCGACGCTCACGTAGGTGCGGATCCCCTCGACGTCCTTGACGGTACCGACCTCGTAGACGGTGATCCCGGCCGGGCCCGCCAGTGCGCGCCCCGGCTCGACGGCGATGCGCGGCATCGGCAGGCCCGCGTCCTCGCACTCCCTGCGCACGATGGCGGTCAGGCCCGCGGCGATGGCCGACGGGTCGAGGGGGTCGTCGCCGGAGGTGTAGGCGATGCCCAGACCGCCGCCCAGGTCGAGCTCGGCGAGGGTGACGCCCAGGTCCTCGTGGACGCCGGTGAGGAAGCGCGCGACGCGGCGGGCAGCCACCTCGAACCCGGAGGTGTCGAAGATCTGCGAGCCGATGTGGGAGTGCAGGCCCACGAGCTCGATGTGGGACGCGTCGAGGACACGGCGGACGGCCTCGCCCGCGGCCCCGGTGCTCAGCGCGAAGCCGAACTTCTGGTCGTCGTGCGCGGTGGCCACGAACTCGTGGGTGTGCGCCTCGACGCCCGTGGTCACGCGGATGAGCACCTTCGGGCGGACGCCGAGACCGGCGGCGACGGACTCCAGCCGCTCGATCTCGTCGAAGGAGTCGACGATGATCCGTCCCACGCCGGCCTCGGCGGCGCGGCGCAGCTCGTGGACGGACTTGTTGTTGCCGTGCATGCCGATGCGCTCGGCGGGGACGCCCGCGGCCAGGGCGACGGCGAGCTCGCCGCCCGAGCACACGTCCAGCTTGAGGCCCTCCTCGACGACCCAGCGGGCGACGGCCTTGGTGAGCAGCGCCTTGCCCGCGTAGTAGACGTCGGCGTCGGAGAACGCCGTGCGGTAGTCGCGCGCACGGCCGCGGAAGTCCTCCTCGTCCATGACGAAGAGGGGCGTGCCGTACGTGGCGGCGAGTTCGCGGACGCCGACGCCGCCGACCACGACCTCCCCGCCGGAGCGGCGGGCGGTCGCCGGCCAGACCCGGGGGTCGAGGTCGTTGAGGTTCTCCGGCGGCAGGGGCGGGTTGTCCTCCGGCAGGACCTCCGCGTGGCGGGATCCGGCGGGGTGGGCGTAGCGGCTCATGATGGGCTTTCGGCTGGAACTGTACGTCTGTGCGGGTCGGCGGGCCCCCGGCGGCGGGGCCCGGGCCCATTGTCCACCGACCCGATCGGAACGATGGGGACGGGTGGCCCCGGGAGGGACGACGGGGCGTCTACAGCCTTGTGGGCGCTGACACCCCGAGCAGGAAGAGCCCGGTGCGGAGGACCCCGGCGACGGCGGCGGGCAGTGCCGTGCCCGTGTCCGGGTCCTGGGCGCCCCGCTCCGCCGGTCCGGCGGCCGCGTGGGGACACGCCCGCCACTCATCGTAGGCACTGGCCAGCGCTTCCAGGTATCTCACCAGGATATGGGGTTCCTCTCGGCGCGCGGCCGTGTCCAGCACGCCGGGCCCGTCGAAGAGGAGTCCGCGCACGGCCGCCGCGTGCTCGGGGCACGCGGCGGGGGGCGGCGCCCCCTCCGCCGTCCAGCGCCCGCGTGTGACGGCGTGGGCGTGGGCGTGGCGCAGCCGGAAGGCGGGGTTGGCGTCGGTGAGGCGGACCCAGGCCCCCGGGTACTCGGCGGAGGGCAGGACGGGCAGGTCGCGGCCGGTGGTCTCGGTGTCGCGGGGACGTTCGGGGACCGACCGGCAGAAGGCGACGCGCGCGCTGTCCTCCCCGACGGCGCCGAGGACGCGCGCCGCGGGGGTGAGGAGTTCGCTGCGGTCGCCGTCCAGGTAGGGGTCGCGCCAGGACACCTCGGCGGTACCGGGGCCCGGCGGCGGGGTGCGCGGCCCGGTGGCCAGGGCGATGCGCCCCCGTGCGTCGGCCCGGGCGAGCCTGCGGGCCTGGGCCACCGGCCCCGCCTCGTGCAGTGCGGTCCGCGGCCACTCCCCCTCGCCGTCCCAGTCGCGGCCGGTGAGGAAGCGGGGGCCGTCGGCGGCCTCGGCGACCAGGGCGTCCCTCTGGCCGTCGGTGAACGTGATGTTGAGGAAGCCGCGCCCGTCGCCGAGGACCCGGGCGAAGTCGGCCAGGCCCTCTTCGCGCATGCTCTCCAGCTGCGCGGCCACAAGGCCGGAGACCAGCACGTGGTGGCGCCGCCCGCGCCCCCCGCCCGGGGGGAGCCGCGCGGCGACCTTCCCGACCAGGCGCGGCGCCAGCGCGGTGGCGGCGTCGGCGCCCCCGTCCGCCTGGTCGTGGCGCGGCCACACGAACGGCACCTCGTCCGGCGGGAGGTCGAACGCGCGGGCGGCGGCCTCGCGGAGCACGGCCTCCAGGCGCCCGGGGTTCATTCGGGGCCCCCGGCCCCGTCGACGAGGCCGCGGATGACGTCGATCAGCGCGTCGGGGTCGAACGGCTTGGTGACGTAGGCGTCGACGCCGATCCGCTCGCCGCGCCGCTGGTCGTCGGCCTGGGTGCGGGCCGTGACCAGGATGATGGGGCAGTGCCGGGTGCGCGCGTCGGCGCGCAGCCGCTCGGCGGCGGTCCAGCCGTCCATACGGGGCATCATCACGTCCATCGTGATGACGTGGGGGGCGATGTGGGCGGCCCGGTCGAGGCAGTCGCGTCCGTCCACGGCGGTGAACACCTCGAACCCCTCCAGTTCGAGGTTGAGGCGGATCAGTTCCCGGATCACGTCGTCGTCCTCGACGACGAGAACCCGTGTGGGTAGGGCGTTCACGGGCGTGACACTACCCCCGCGCGGCGACACGGCACCACCGGAATCCGCCGATCGGCGCGCCCCTCCCCGGTGCGTCCCGAAGCGGTGGACGAAGGGCCCCGGTCCCCTGCTACAGTTGTTCACGCAAGCCAGCCCCCTTAGCTCAGGGGATAGAGCATCGGCCTCCGGAGCCGGGTGCGCAGGTTCGAATCCTGCAGGGGGCACTTCGCACTGAGCGGCGGTTTCGACCGCTGACCAGCAAGGACAGCAGCGTTCACGCCTGCTGTCCTTCTTCATTTCCCGTCATCTGAACCCAGCTCTCCCGACCTTCTGTGGTCGAGCTGTGGACAGGACATATAACGCAAAAAGGGCGGGGACTCCGAAACCACTCGGAGTCCCCGCCCTAGTTCGTTCCCGCAGGTGTGTCTCGGGTCACCCCCGGTGGTCACCCATCCGTTCGATCCACACGTCGTCCATCTCGGTCCACACCTGGGCGTAGATCCTCTGCAGGACCTCCACGCTGTGGCCGGCCCACCTCGCGACCTGGGTCGCCGGGACTCCGGAGTTCAGCCGGTAGGTCACCCCGGCGTGCCGGAGGTCGTAGGGCCGCCTGAGCAGTGGCCCCTCCTTCTCCTCCGGCGTCATCGCCAGTCCTCGCGTGCGGTCCCACACCCGCCAGTAGGTGGACCCCTGGATGCGGTTGCCCTTCTCGCTGCGGAAGAGCCGCCCGTCCGGGGCGGTGCCGAACCTCTCCAGGTGCTCCCTCAGCAGGGAGACCAACTCGGGCGGGATCGGGACGGTGCGGGAGGCCTTCTTCCCCCGCCCCTTCAGGCCCTGGACGTCGTGAACCTCCCCACTGTCCGTCCACCGCTTCCCCACGGTCGGGCTGCTGCCGGAGAAGGTGAGCTTCCCCCACCCCTCCGCCGGTAGCTCGCACCCGGAACGCCTCAGGTTGGCGACCTCCTCCGGGCGCATCATCGCGTAGTACATGCAGCCGAACCAGGCGCTGAACCTCGGTCCCTGCCGCCGGCCGACGTAGCTGACCGCGGTGAGGACCTGGCGGACACGGGCCGGGTTCCCGATCGAGCGGGGGTCCACCTCCTCCTCGGTCTTCGGCGGCTTCCAGTCGCTGGGGATCCCCTTCTTGGTCAGGGGGTTCTCCGTCAGCCTCTGCCACTGCACCGCGTAGTTCAGGGCGGTGGAGAAGCTCCGGCGGCGACGGCTGAAGTAGTCCGCCGACGCCGCGGACCCATCGAGCAGACGGGAACAGGCCCGCACCGCCGTACCGAGGTGGCGGGAGTCCTCCAAGGCGCTGACCGGCAGGGAGGCCTTCTCCAGCCAGTCCAGGGCCTCCTGGATCTGGGCTGGAGGCCGGGGGAAGACCCACTCCCCCCGGGCGTCTCGTTCCATACGAAAGGCCCAGCTGCGGAGGGCCTCCCAGAGCACGGCCGGATCGGGGCGCCCCTGGACGTCCCGGACCAGGTCCCGCGTGACGACGGAGAGGGCTTCCATGGTGCCCACCCTCGTGTTGCCGGCCATGTCCGGCCAGCGAGTGCGGACGTACTCCCTGGCGTGCAGGTACCACGGCACGTCCCGCAGTTCCCGCAGCTTGGACTGCGGCAGCCCGGTCTCGACGTCGAACAGCTCGCCCCTGCGGGCCGCCGCCCGGAGGTCGGAGAGCCAGCTGTCCGCGAGCGCCTCGGTGACGTAGGACCTGCTGTGCGACTCGGTACCTGTACGCCAACGGGCCTGGTAGGGCTTGGGGTAGGTGTCCTCCCGGTTCGTCGCCCCGGGCTTCTTACGGAAGCGGGTCTTGTAGAAGAGGACGTCAGCGGTCATCGGCATCAGGAGCTGCCCTCTTCCAGCCAGGCGTCGAGCCAGCTCCGGCGGATGCGGATCTCGCCGCGCTTACCGCCCATGCGCTTCATCCGCGGCGCCTCCCCGAGCTGCACCATGCGGTCCCAGGTGCTCCGGGAGATACGGAGTTCCTCGCAGACCTCTTTCACGGTGAGGAAGGAGTGGGGCTTCTCCGTGCGCGTTCCGACGCTCATTCGGGTGCGACCTCCAGGTAGACGCGGACGTGGCCGGGGTTGTGGCGGCTCGGGTAGGGCCGGGAGGGGTCGGCGGACGGCAGAGCCGCGGTGATGGCCTCCACGACCTGGTCGACGACCTCGGGCGGTCCGATCACGCGGACCTTGGTCAGATCCAGGCCGCGCTTGCGACGTTCGGGCATGCTGGTGGTACCTCTCCTTCGGGTTGAGGCGCGGCCCCGGCCGGGCTTGGTAGGCATCAAGGCCGGGGCCGCTTCGTGTGGGTGTGGTCAGGTGCGGTGGCGGTGCGCGCAGGCCCCGCACACCGCCGGGTGGTCGGTGGCCTCGTAGCGGCGGAACCCGGCCCCGCAGGAGGCGCACGGGCCGCTCTCCACGGGGGCGGCGGTCGCCTTTTCAGAGAGTTGGGGGAAGACAGCCTCCGCAGGCCCCGCAGCCTCCTGGGGTGCCTGTGAGCTGGGGTGATGCGCGGACCCTGGCGCGGAGGCTGCGGAGGCTGGAGCCTGCGGGCCGTCCGGGTCTGGTGTGACCTGCTGGTCAAAAAAAAGGGTGTCCTGCCTGGTCACCGTGGTGTCCGGGGCAGGATCGGCGTGCGGAGGCTGCGGAGCCTGAGCCTCGATGGCGTGGGCGGTGAAGGCGTAGAGCTGGCGGCGGTGGCGGTCCTGGGAACGGCCGGCCTCCTCCACCGTGATGCCGATGCTGCGCAGCACCGGGGCGTCCCGTTTGAGCTGTCCGGAGGCGCGGGTGGCGTCCACCGGCCAGGAGCGGGGTCGCACCTCGGGTGCGGGAATCAGGTCCAGGAGCTGGCTGATGGACCCGGTCCAGGTGCCGTGCTGGTCGACGAAGTCCGCGACCGCGCTGGTGAAGGGTTTGGCGTCGAGCAGGTCGGCGCTGGTGATCTCGGAGGCGGACCGGTAGGTGTGCAGGGTGTCCCACCCCATGACGGTGTCCAGGGCTCCGAGGATGCGGGCGAAGTCCGCCATCCGCGGCAGCTCCGCCAGGTGGGTGGTGGGCAGTTCGGCCAGCACCCGGCAGAGCAGGTCCAGCAGGGCCGCCCGGATGCCGGGGGCGGCCCGGTCGAAGGAGTTCTTGACCTCGGCGTCGGTGCGCCGCTGATCGCCCTTGATGGGCAAGAACTCCGCGGACAGCATCCGCTCGGACAGGTCCGAGGCCAGGGCGCCGGTGTCGATCGAGGTGAGCGCGATCAGGCGTCGGAAGGCCAGCACGGACACGTCGTCGTCGGAGTACAGGGCGCGGTCGACCAGGCCGTCGCCGGTCACGGCCTTGCACAGGGTGTCCGACAGCCACATCGGAATCGTGGAGACGTTGTCCAGGCACACCGCCCAGGACGCGGAGGCCACGGTGGCCCAGGTCTTGATGTCCTTGGGCAGGGACCGCAGCGGCGCCGGGGAGGGGTCGACCAGGTTGATCAGCATCGCCAGGGCGGTGGACTTGCCGGTGCCCTGTTCGCCCTTGGCGGCCAGGATCGGGTGCGGGATGTCGGGCAGCAGGGCCGAGACCAGCCACCCCACGATGAGCCGGAAGTGGTGCTCGTCCACGTTGAGCAGGGCCCGCAGCGCGGCCAGGCCCTGGTCGGTGTTCCCGGCGGGGCCGGGGTCGGGCATGGGGCTGGTCAGCTTGGTGCGGCGGAACAGCACCGGCGACAGGGGGGCGATGTGCCAGCCGCCGGGGCCGGCGATGACGCACCGCCCGTCGGGGGTGCCCAGGTCGATGACGACCTGCTCGCCCTGTTCGGTGCGGTGGGTGGCCAGGCGCAGGTTGATCGGTTGGGGTTGGGAGTCCATGGCGCGTCCTTCCAGGACACTGATCGCGTCGGTCAGCGCCGACTGCGAGGGGACGGAGTGGTGTTCGGCGTAGTACTGGCGGGCCAGCTGGGCGCGCAGCCCGTCCTTGCGCAGGAGCGGGAAGGCGACGTTGGGTCCGCTGCGTCGCACGGCGTAGGTGCGTCCGTCCGCTCCGGCCACGACGTCGACCTGCCGGTCAGCCAGTTCGATCAGCAGGGTGGCCTGGCTCGGCTTCTTGTCTTTGTCGTCGCTGGCGTTCATTTACGCAGCGGTCCTTCCTGGTCGTGGTGCGGTGCGTCGGGTGCGTCGGGGCTCTCGGAGGCCCTTGGCCAGCCCGGAGCGGATGGTGGCGGCGATCTCGCGCGCGGAATTGGGGTCACCGCCGGCGTTGGCGTCCAGGGCGGCGTCGTGCAGCGCGTCGGCGATCCAGCCGGCATCGAGCAGGCCCTCGCGGGCGAACTGGCCCAGCGAGGCGGCGGCGATGTAGAGATTGGTGTTCCTCGTTCCGGGCACCGCACCCCGCACCCTGGCTAGCTCCCCGCTCACCGCGGCCCGCACGTAGGCGGCGCGGCGGCGGTCGTCGGTAGTGATGGCCGCGAAGACGTCGTCCGCGGGCCCCGGGGCCGGAGCGTGCGGGGCGGTGGGCCGGTCCGGGGAATCTGGCCTGCGCAGCAGGCTCCCTATCCACTCCGGCAACGGCGCGGGGTCCTGGCGGGCCTCGACCTCGTAGCGTCCCGATCCGTTCGCCGCGGTGACCGGGCAGCCGGGGCCGACGACGTAGCCGCCGTGGGCGCGGGTGTCGATCAGCCACCCCAGGGAACCGCTGGTGTTGCCCAGGTGCGGTCCGGCGGGGTGGGTGAAGTACAGGTGGAGCCCGCCCCGGCGGGTGCGCACCGTGAACGCCTCGGTGGGCACCGGCTGTCCGGCGCGTTCGGCCAGGACCGCCAGGACGTCGGCGCCCTCGACCACCCCGGGCAGTCGCCACCGCTCGGGCGGCTCCTGGTCGGGCTTGGGTGTGTCCAGGTCGACCACGACCAGGCGCGCGGGGCCGGTGGCGATGCCGTAGTTGGCCTGCGGCCACCGACGCCACCACGCCCGGATCCGGTCGGGGTCGGTGGAGGCGGCCCGCTCCCAGTCCCGCACGAGCGGCGGCTTCTTGGACCGGGGCGTGAGCGGGAAGACCGGCCACCCGCGCCGGGCGGCGGCCAGGGCGAAGTCGATTAGGGCGAAGGCTCCGGACATCGTCAGTACCTCTCTTAACTTTTCAATGACCGAGAAGGTGACACTCCTGTGTCTCTCTCGCTAGGGACCCGTGTCGGGGCCTCCCTAGACCTCTCTGGCCTCTCAATGGAAACATCAAAATGGGAGATGCCTCTTTTTGGGAAATGGGAGTCCTTCTTGGTCAAATACGTTCCTGCCCTCAAGGGGAAACTGGGCGAGCTGGAAGCCCTGTGGAACCTCTCCGACTTCCAAAACATCCTTCCTTTGCTGGAAGTGGTGGATCCAGAGGAAGGCGGAAGCCAGAAGTTGGGGAAGAATCTCAAGAAGCTCCCCAGCGGAACTACTGTCGCCGTGGATGGAGGCCCCGGAGGAGGCAAAGTGCTCTCAGAGGTCGAGGAGATCCTTCAGCAAGGGGGTAAGTTCTCGGACTCGTTGTTCCCACCAGGGGCCATCTCCGTGATCCCCGTCATCAGGTACGGCGATGGCTACGCCAGCCTGGACGTCTTCCAACGACTCAACGAGAAGTACCAGAGCGGCTACCTACTGCGTTTGGGCTCCGTCGAAACAGACCCCAATGTCGCAGAAGCCGAGTCCGAGGTCCCCTTGCTCCTCAGTAACCTCGAGGCAGAACCCAGCGAGGTTGACCTCGTGCTCGACTACGGCGCAGTGGCTTCCGAGCGAGAAGTCGAACGCGTCACGCACAGCGCACGCCTGGCAGTGGAATGGGCAGCGCGCCGAGGTTGGAGAAGCGTCACTCTGCTTTCGGGTGCTTTTCCCGACTCGATCTCCGATCTCAAATTCGACCTCGTTCATCGCCTTGCGAGGCATGAAGTGGCCCTGTGGCGTGCGGTTTCTTCACACGCCCCTCGGGGGATCGAACTGAATTACGGTGACTACGCCACCAATCATCCGTCACTTAAATCAGGTTCCATTCCTCGGCCATCATCTCCGAACCTTCGATATGCACGGGGAAAGGAATGGATCGTGCGCCGCAAGAAGGCACACGCGGAGCATGCGAATGCCTCTTTCTACGAGATTTGCACATCCGTAGTGAACGATTCGTCCTGGGAAGGCGAGTCTTTCTCCTGGGCCGACAAGATGATTTCCAAAGGTGCCCAGACTTACGAGGGCTTGGGAAGCGCTACCAAATGGGTCGCGCTAGGAAGATCCCGTCACATTGAGGTGGTCAGGCACCGGTTGGCCACTCTCGGCGAGCCCTAAGCCGCCTGCGGACTACGTCCCTGAGTTCTGTCACAGGCATGGCCTGTGCGAGGTGCTGCCAGATGATCCAGCGCCGCTTCTTCGACAGTCCTCTGGCCAGGCCGCGGCTTTTGAGTTCTTCCAGGGCCTCTTCGCGCCAGAGCAATTGGGCGAGCGCGAAGGGGTCCTGCCCCTCGTTCGGCTGGCCAACGCGCACTTGCTCCGAGGACATCCCCCCTTGCCCTTGGCGGATGCACAGCACTCCCCACCACGAGGGCAGCATGGCGGTGGCCTTGGCCAGGTAGCGGTCCGTCGTCACGATTGACATGCGGTCGAAGACTCTTCCATAGGCCTTGGCCTGGTCGGCCAGGCGGTCGAGTCTGTCAACGTCGCTCTTGATCTCGTAACCGACCATCTCACCGTTGATCACGGCGAGGTCGACTCGTCGCTCCCCCGCGCACAGGCCCAACTCGTGCCTGATCAAGGTGTGGGAGTCGTCAGCGTAACGGGCATGTAGATCAGCGGCGAGAACCTTCCGGATGTCCGCGTCACGCAGTGGCTGCGACATGCCCTGCCTCATTCTCATCGGTCGTGTTCGGCTCACTGGTCCCACGACATCCTTCCTCACGGACTCACCGACGGCGAAGTGCCCCGTCCAAATGTTGCTGAGATGACTCCTCCAGAGATTCACCCGGGGTCCGCCTCTCATCAGCACTGCCCAGGTCAATCTGGATGTTCGCCGCAACAGAACCGATTGGCCCCTCCGATCCGTCCTGTGAAACGGGCGTGGACCCAGCTGAGGCCGGGGCCACACCCTTGGCGGATGGAACGGGGGCTACGGCTGGGGGAGGTCGTCGCGGTTCTTGGGGGCGCACCACACGTGGATGCCGATGCCGTTGATGACCGTGACGCCGTGTGGGGTGTCGCCGTTCTTGAGGTTCACGGTGGTGCCCAGGTGGGCGGCCCACGCGCGCACGTCCTGGTGGGAGTCGGCCTGGCCGTCCAGGACCTCGTGCTCCCGGGGCCAGTGCGTGTACAGGTCCAGGAACTTGCTGATGGAGTGCACCTGCCAGGTGATTTCGGGCAGGTCCTTGGAGAGCAACTGGGCGAGGATCTGCACGGCCCGGTAGCGCAGTTCCCGGGCGGTGACGGCGGTCTCGGGTTCGATGATCTGAGCGGTCATACTGGTGGTGCTCCTTCGGGAGTGTGTGGCCCGCCCCTGGTCCTTGGTCGGTATAGGGGCGGGCCGTCTGTGTGTGCGGTCCGGGTGGACCCCGCACCCACCACCCCGGGAGCGGGGTGGTGAGCACGGCGAGCACCCGGGTCGGTCAGCAGGCGTTGTTGTTGTGCGGCCACCAGTCGGCCGGGTCAGAGGGGTCGTACCAGCGCTGGCAGCGGCCGCACTGGACGTCGGCGAGCACGGTGGTCAGGCGGGTCCAGCGGCGGATGAGGGATCGCATAGGATCAGAGCCTCTCTGTGGAGAGAGACGGCCCCACCCCGCTTCCAGGCATCGGGTGGGGCCGTCGTCGTGTGTGGACCGGGCGGTCCCCCGGCTGCCGCGACGGTGCGCGGGAGCCGGGCCATCGCCCGGGTGACACCTTCTTCCCCCGGGGGCGGGGGCTGGGGGAGGGAGTTACAGGTCAGAGGGGGTGTCACGGGTGGGTGACACGCACCAGTGACAGGTGCGTGACACCCCCGGGTGACACCCGTGCCGGACGCGGGTGACAAGATCATTTAGCGCCGCGCGCGCATCCCACGCGCAGCCGAGACCTCACAGCCGCACGGGCTGTCCCGACCGCTCCTCGTCCAGCGGGGCGGCCAGCAGCTCCGGCTCCTCGATCACGAACTTGTCGCCGGCCTTGCTGATGACGCCGTCCGCTATCAACTTGTCGAGCGCCTTGTAGGCCCAGGAACGGCTCTTGCCCCCGACGTCGGCGCGGACCTGGGCCAGGTCTGCCATGGCGAACTCCGGCCGGCCCTCGGCGGCCCTCTGGCGGATCCAGTCGTGCAGCACCTGGCGCGCCTCTGCCGGGGTGAGGTCCCGCTTCTCCTTGGGCGGAGCCTGCAGCGCCGCTTCCTCCTCGGTCAGGTCCGCGATCTCGTCGTCGGGCCCGGCCACGATCTCCGGGCTCGGGTCCTCGACGGTGAGGTACTCGCTGACGGGGTCGCCGTCGTCGAGGATCTCCGCGATGGCCTCCTCGGCGGACGAGACCAGGACCCGGCGGTCCCCGCCCTCCCGGGCGGGGCCGATGATGCCCTTGCGCTCCAGCGCCTCCAGCAGGCGCGCCCGCTCCACCGGCGGCACGTGCCCGAGGTCGACCCGCTGCGTGGCCACGATGTGCTCAGCGGCGGCCGCCAGGCCTTCCAAGGCGCTCTCGGAGCCCCCGCCGAAGGCAGGCGCCGCGTGGCCCCGGGTGCTGCTGCCCGTGGCGGCCGCGGCGCCCACGAGCACCGGGGCGGCCTCTGGGAGGCGGGCCACCTTCGCGGTGAACGGGTCGGTGCTGGCCTTGTGGGCGGCTGGGTACTGGGCCACGTGCTCCGCGATCGCCTCGGCGGCCTCGGGGCCCTCACCCCAGGCGTAGGACCGCAGGGGCATGGCGATGTGGGTTTCGGGGATCGAGGGCGCGTCCAGGTAGGCCATGCCGGGGCGCTTGTTGCCCCACAGCTCCGGGCGGGCCTCCGCCTCCTGCTGCGCCTCCGAGAGGCCGAACCCGGCGTCCTGGGCGTTCGCCACGCCCAGGCACATGTGGGCGAGCTGGCCGCGGGCGAGCGTGGGCATCTGGCTGTAGTCGCTGCGCTGCAACGACATGACGACCGAACCGCCCGCACTGCGCAGGGCCTTGAGGATCTTGAGGAGCTTGTCCCCGCCCTTGTCGCCCAGGGCGTCGATGATGTCGGGGACCTCCTCCAGCCAGATCACCCAGTAGTCCAGGCCGCACCCCGGCTGCCACTTCTGCATGCCCCGGGCGGCCAGGTAGTCCGTGCGGGGCTTGATCTGGGCCTCGATGTCGGAGATCAGGGCGCGCGCCCCGGCCGCCGTGGTGTCGAACCGGTGCAGGGCCTGCTTGAACGGCCCCAGGGTCTGGTCGCCCTTGGTGATGTCGGCGGCCATCACCACGGCGTCCGTGCGGGTGATGATCTCCGCGAGGTAGTTCCACGCGGCCCCGATGGACTTGCCCGAACCGCTCATGCCCATGACCTGCAGGTGGTGCCCCACGAGGGTGTGCAGCACCGGCTCGGCGTCCTGGAACAGCCCGATCCGCAAAGGCTCCGCGATGGACCTGCCCGGCCTGGAGGGGCCCTCCCAGGGGAGCGGCTTCTTCATGAGTTTGGGGTCGGTGATCGTCAGGTGCGCCCGGTCCGCGCGGCGCTCATCGCCCGCGACCTGCACCGCCCCGGCCGGGAACCCGAGTCCGCTCTCGATGTACTGCGTCTTCTTGCTGACGTCGTCCACGGTCTTCTTCCCCGCGGGCAGCTCCAGTTCGGCCTTGATCTTGTGGTCGGTCACCGCGCGGGTGCGCACCTTCGACCCGTCCAGGCCGAAGGACGCCTTGGCCTGGTCGAACAGCTTCGCCAGCGGGTCGCCGTGGCCGTCGTCGGTACCGGTCTGGGTGCGGATGACCGTGCGGATGTTCCACCCCACGGCCAGCGTGAACCCGCCGAAGAACCACATGCCCAGCGTCACGGACGCGAACGGGCCGGTCACCATGGCCACGGTGAACCACAGGGCGCCGCCGCCGGCCGTGGCGGTCGTGTGCACCCGGCCCAGGAGGCCGCGGCTGTGGCTCACCGACCACGTCAGGGCACCGAGCACGACCGAGCACAGGGTGCCGGCCATCGCCGCCCACGTGACCGCCGGAGGCTCGCCCCACATGCTGTGCCCGACCCCGCCCAGGACGAGCACCAGGACCAGCACCACCCACGGCGGCACCAGCACCAGCACCTTGGAGGCCATGGAGGCGGTGACGCGGCCCATCGCCTCGTCTCCGCCCAGCTCCAACTGAGCCGTACGGCGTGTCATCAGAGTTCCACCCTTCGCTTGCGGGGAGCCGTGCGCACGGCCGCCGGGGCATGGATGAACTGCTTGCGGTACTCGGCCGCGAACTTCACGCTCTCGGCCGAGATCCCCTGCGCCAGCTCCTTGGCGCGCTTGAGCTTGCGGGCCACCCGCCGGGCCCGGATCTTGACGTCCAGGCCCAGCAGGGCCGGGTGCCCTTTGAGACCGCCCATGGCCACCCGGGCGTCGTGGGCAGCCGACTCCAGCTCAGCCGCCAGGTCCCGGGCGAACCGGCGCGAGGTCCTGGCGTAGCGGATGACCTGCGTGCCGACCGGGCCGAAGAACTCGATCTCGGCCATCTCGTCCATGCGGTCCTCACCGCTGGTGATCTCCATGTCAGGCCTTTCCGGTGAGGAACTGGCGCTTGTACTCGCGTGTGAACGCGCGGGCCTCGGCCTCCAGGCCCTTGGCGAGCTGCTGGGCGCGGCGCAGCCTCTTGGCCACGAGGCGGGCCTGGATCTTGGCGTCCAGGCCGAACAGCAGCGGGTGCCCGTGCAACCGGCTCATGGCGGCCTCGCTGTCGCCGGCCGCCATCTCGTACTCGAAGACCAGCCGACGGCTGATCGCCTTGAGGGCCCGGCTGTAGTCGTTGAACGCCTCCCCGAGAGACCCCTCGAACTCGATCTCGGCCAGCTCCTTGATGCGCTTCTCGATCACGCGCGAACCCCCGCTTCTTCGTCACTGACCTCGACATCGACCGCATCGGGGCGGGCCGGCGCGAGCGCCGCGTCCGCCATCCCGGGCAGCGGCAGCTGCCAGGCGCACAGCGGGCAGTGGTCGAAGGGGCCGGAGCGGTGCCTGCGGGGCTCCCGGCAGGCCAGCTCCGGCGGGGGCGCGGTCGCCACCTGGTGCTCCTGGACGGCGGCCGCCGCTGAGGCGTAGCGGTAGTGGGGGGTCTGGGCGGTGGTGCCGCACGCGCACAGCACGCGCCAGACCAGGGCCTCCCCGTCGGGGGTGGCCTCGCGGCGGCCGAGGCCGACCTCGGGCCGGTGTCGGATGTAGGGCATGACGGAACTCCTTCCTGGGTGTTCGGGATGGGCGGGCACCTGGTCGGTTCGCGTGGCGCCGGTTCACCCCCGAAGGGGGTGTCGCCGGTTCGCGCGTCGCCGGAGTGGTGCTGCAGCTCACCAGCCGGACGGCGGCTGGGAGGCTGCGGCACCCGCCGGAAAGGGCGGGGTGGGCACCCCTGGGCACCTGCTCGTGAGCTGCAGGAACCCAGGGGCCCCGGGGCGTTAGTGGTCGGCTTCGAGGTGGCGGGCCACGGTGCGCCGGGACAGGCCGGTCGCACTTGCCAGGGCGTTGATCGAGGGGGCCTTGCCGGTCTCCTCGATCAGCTGGTCGCGGGTGTTCCAGACCAGCGTCCGGTTGGTCTCGGCCTCGGCTGCGGAGACCTGCGCACCCCCCTTGAGAAGCGTCTGCGTGGGGGTGGGCACCTGCTGGTCAACCGGGGTGCCCAGGGTGGGCGTCTGCCCGTTGCGGGCCTGGGCGGCCATCGCCGACCCGAACCCCGCCGTGGTGAGGCTGGAGGCGTCGTCGGGAACGTAGGTGCCGGACCCCAGGGCGATGCGGGCGGCGGGCGCCTGGCGGTAGCCGATCTCGCGGTCGTAGTCCTGCACCTCGCGGGCCACCGTGAAGTGCGCCCGCGCCTTGGCGAGCTGCTCGCGGCCCTGGCGCTCGATCACGGCGATGCGGTCGGCGTGATCGGCGTCGGCCTCGGCCCGGTCCAGCTCGCGCTGGCGCCGGCGCACCTCCAACTGGCGGGCCCTCTCGGCCAGGGTCTGTTCCTCGGTATCGGTGGGGGCGGTGGACAGGGCCTGTTCGCGCAGGGTCTGTCCGGCCCGGTCGCGGGTGCGGAAGTGCCAGGCCGTCTTGGCGCCCAGGGGGAGCACGGTCAGGGCCAGGAGCACGGGGTCCTCGACCAGGGCGTGCACGGAGATGATCCCCGCGGCCAGGGCGGCCAGCACCCATCCGGCGACCGAGAGCGCCTTGGCGGGGCGGCCGGTGCGCACGGCCTGGCCCCACTCGGTGGCCAGCAGCATCAGCCAGAGCAGCTCCACCGCCAGGCCCACGGTCACGGCCACGGGCAGGGGAACCCCGCCCCGGGTGGCCAGGTCGGCCACCGACCAGGTCGTGAAGGCGACAGAGGCGAGGGTGGTGGCGGTCGCGATGGTCACGGTCAGGATCGGGAAGACGTCGAGCGGCTTCTTCACTGCGGGTTCCTTCGTGGTGGTGGTGCTCGGGTTGTGGGTGGTCATCGGGTGCCCCCGCTCCAGCCCTCGACGCGGGCGCGGATCTGGTCGGCCAGCTCGTCCACGGCCGCGGCCAGGCCGGCGGGGTGGTCGGCCAGGGCGGCGGGGAACAGCTCGTGCTCCTGGCCGCCGATGTCGGCGGCGGCGGTGTTCGTGCGGGTCATGCGGTCACTCCGATGCAGATCAGGCCCGCCCCGACCAGGAGCACGGCCAGGACGAGAAGGTCCACCGCACGGCGGACCAGGCGGAACTTTCGGCTGGTCACGGCGGCGAGCTTGACCGCGCGCTCCCGGGGCTCCTCCGGGGCCCAGGCGGCGGGGTCGGCGTCCAGCGCCGCGAACGGCGCCCGCGCCAGCTGGGGTCGGACGACGGCCAGGAGCACGAGCAGCGCGGCCACCAGGAGCACGGCCCCGGCCCGCACGACCCAGTGGCCGGCCCCCTCCCCGGACAGCACCGGGGAGAGCACGGCCAGACCGGCGCCGGTCAGCGCGATGAGCATCGACGCCTTGGCGTCCACGCGCGCCAACTCGGCGCGCATCTCCTCGATGTAGGAGGTCAGCGGCACCGGCATCAGATCTCGCCCCCGTCCCAGCGCTGCTGCAGCTCGGAGTTGCTGGCGGCGATGCCGTGGTCGGCCTCGACCCACAGCGCGCTCTCGTCCCCGCGCTCCAGCGGCTGGATCAGCAGCCACGTGCCGTCCAGCTCGTCCCGGCCGTCGTAGTCCAGGACCCGGACCCGGCCCAGGTGAAGGTGGTGAACCACCCGCCCGGGCGCGTACCACAGCGAGGGCGCCTGCATCCGGGCCACGGCCATGCCCACCAGCTCGGTGAGGGAGCCGATCACCCCGCTCAGCGCCACGCCCAGGGCGACCGCACCCCAGAACGGCTCCTCGACCTGCTGGATCCACAGAGCGGCACCGACCGTTCCGGCCCCCAGGCCGATTCGGGCGGCGATGTCGACCGGCCCGGCGTCGCGCAGGACGTCGACCAGGGCGCGGCCGAAGCGCACCAGCGGGTTGGTGGTGTTCGTGGACTGGTTCATGCGGCGCTCCCGGAGGACTCGAAGGCGGGGGTGTAGGCGATGACCTCGGCGGCGAGCAGAGCGGCCTGCTCACCCACCAGGTCCTCGGTGATGTCGCGGGCCGCGGCCAGCCGGGCCTCGCGCTCCTGGGCGCTCTCGCCCGGCAGCAGGTGGGGGGCGTACAGGTCGGGGTCGGTAACCGGGATCAGCCGACCCAACAGGCCGGAGTCCAAGGGCATCTCGACCCGCACCCGGCGCGGAACCGGGCCGGGGTTGGGCATGATGGTGGTGCGCACTACGTGTCTCCTTGCAGGCGAGTGGTGCGGCAGAGCCCCGCCCGGGTCGCTTCCGGGTGGGGCTCACGTGTGTTCGCTGGACCGGGTGGCCCCCGCCCCGCCCGCAGGACGGGCGGGCGGGACAGGGGGGCCGCGGTACAGGTCAGAGCTCGTTGGGCTCCAGCGAGAAGAACAGAACGTTCGCGCCGGCCATCTCCGGGACTTTGGAGATGATGAGGTCGATGACCTGCTGGAAGAGCCGCTCGCGGGTCTCGCCCGGGGCGGCCGTGAGGGTGCCGTAGTTGGTCCTGTTCGCGAAGCCGTTGTAGATGGGCTTCTGCAGGGTGATGACCCAGTGGTAGGCGGTAGCGGTGGTCGCGGCCATGGGGTCTCTCCAGTTCGTGGCGTGTGGACCCGGGTGGTCCCTGCCGCGCCCCTCTCCCGTGTTGTGCCGGAAGAGGGGCACGGCAGGCACCCCAGGGGGTGCTACGGGCGCGGACCATTCCCCCGACCAGCCCGTAGACAGGTAGGTCGGTCGTGGTCCACGTCTTCCCTTCGCCGCCCCTTGTCTGCTCGGGGTGGGGTCAGGGCGTGCGCGCTATGTCCCTCCAGCGGAGGTGTTCTCAAAGCTCAGGTGCGCCGGGCTTCCACACGGTGGACAGGGATCACCCCTGCTCACCGGAGTCTGCTTCCGGGCTGCGGCCTGCGGCCATGCGACTGTTATAGCACGCGATCGTTTAGTGTTCTAGTACGGATGGAACATTGAGCAGTGAGCGTGAGTTGGCAGGCAGCGGAACTGTAGCCCGCATACCTGGCTATATACGCGTACTAGTACACTGATCTCGTTCACCACGAAGGAGCCGCACGTGTCCCCTCAGGTACAGCGCACCGACCCGCCCTACCTCCAGGTCGTGAAGCACATCAAGGCCGAGATCGAGTCCGGCGTGCTCCAAGACGGACAGAAGATCGACTCGGTCCGCACGATCGTTGCGAAGTGGAAGATCTCCTTGGCCACGGCGACCAAGGTCGTCAGCACCCTGAAGGCTGAAGGACTCGTTCGCAGCGAACCCGGCGTGGGCACGATCGTCACGCGTGAACAGGCGACGGCCAGCGCGAAGGACCGCGTGGTCCGAAGCTTGGAAGGCCGGATCTACGCGGCGAACGAACGCGCCAAGATCACAGTCGCCGAGGTGGTGCCGGCCCCCGAGGAAGTCGCGGATGCCTTGGCACTGTCCACCGGTTCGCACGTCATCCGGCGCCAGCGGATCACCCTCCGGGATGACGTTCCCTCCTCCGCTAGCACATCCTGGTTTAGGGGCGAACTGGCTGACACGGCTCCCCTGCTCCTTGAGGCGAAGCGCTTGCCGCAGGGCACGCCGAAGTACATCGAGGAAACAGCGGGACTCACGGCTGCAGCCGGCAAGGACCAGCTCCGCGCCGACATCGCGTCGGAAGAGGACTCCGCAGCGCTCGGGATCCCACTCGGCTCCCCCGTGTTGCGCAAGCAGAACTGGGTGCTCACCGCTGAAGGCGACGTGATCGAGTTCGGCCAGTCCGTCTCGGTCGCCCGACGCTGGGCCACCTACAACTACGAGATCTCCAGGTAGGAACCACATGGAACTGCTGCACTCAGGCAAGGTGCGCGACGTCTACGCCGACGGTGACGACCTCATCCTGGTGGCCTCGGACCGCGTGAGCGTCTACGACGTCGTGCTGCCCACCCCCATCCCCGACAAGGGCAAGGTCCTCACCCAGCTCTCGCTGTGGTGGTTCGAGCAACTGGCCGACGTGGTCCCCAACCACATCATCTCCGCCACCGACGTTCCGGAGGAATGGGCCGGACGGGCCGTGCGCTGCCAGAAGCTCACCATGCTCCCGGTCGAGTGGATCGCCCGCGGGTACCTCGCGGGCCTCGGGCTCAAGGAGTACGAGAAACAGGGCACTGTCTCGGGCATTGCGCTTCCCGAGGGCCTGGTGGAGGCGTCCAAGCTTCCGAAGCCAATCTTCACCCCCACGACCAAGGCGACCGAGGGCCACGACGAGTTCATCACCTTCGCGGACGTGGTCGAGGAGATCGGCCAGGAGACCGCCGACCGTCTGCGCACGGTGACCCTGGACGTGTACAAGCGCGGAGCCGAGATCGCGGCTGAGCGCGGCATCATCATTGCCGACACCAAGCTGGAGTTCGGCCGTGCGGCGGACGGCACGCTCGTGCTCGCCGACGAGGTGCTGACTTCCGACTCCTCGCGGTTCTGGCCTGCGGATGCCTGGCAGCCGGGCCGGCCCCAACACGCGTTCGACAAGCAGTTCGTCCGGGACTGGTCGAGCACCATCACCGACTGGGACCGAACCCCTCCCGGTCCCGAAATCCCGGATGAGATCGTGGAGGCGACCCGAGCCCGGTACATCGAGGTCTACGAGCGGATCACCGGCAAGCGCTGGGAGGCGTGAGCATGTATCAGAGCTACGACCGCAACAAGCTCGTGCGGCAGGTGCGAGAACTCCTGGAGAGCGAGGGCCTTCAGCCAGTCGCGCAGGACGACCCGAAGCCAGAGCACGCCGCGATGCTGCTTCTCCGCTCCTTCGGAGTGGAGCCCGTCGTGGACCACGTGGAAGCCCTCAAGGGCGCAATGAACCGCACCTGGGAAGAAGCCGATCGTTCTCGGGAGAAATAAACCAAAGTTTAACTGACTGCTCCTAGGGCTCGAACCTTGCGTTCGAGCCCTATTTTTTTACCAAGGTTCCATATCATTTGCCTTGCAAATAAACTTGTTAAGTTTCCCTATCATTCCCTTCAGGCCATGAGGCCATTTTGTGTGCTCGCTCCAAATATTGACCACATTGTTTGCTACTGCAACCTTGCTCACAGCACTTTTTCTCGATTCTATATTATCACTCGATAGCGGGTTCGAATATAGATCACCGGGCCAAGTAGATTCGGCTCCAGGATGGGCCTCTTTGATGGCCGAAGCCAAAATATCGCTGGGAATATAATTCTCTATTGTGTAGCCCTTCGTGATCCAGGCAAACCCCTCGCCTCCATTAAAAGCATCCCTTATTCGGACTTTCGTTTCTCCCAATTTTTGACCTCTTGACTTTTTGTCTGAGTCGATAACAACGACAATATTCCTGTTTATTTTTCTTAGGGATATGAAGTCGTTGACTCCTGGATCATCAGGACTCAAGTGACTAGCAAGGCCTCCTCCATAGAACATGATGGAGTAGTGAATTCCCTCGATTATTTTTGGGTTAATCAAACTCAACCAATATCTGATATACGTTCGATCGGAAGGCCCTTCGACCCAAATCACCGCGTTTGATTGGACAAGATCCGAAGCTCGGAATCCTAGATCCATACTAATGCGCGCGACATCATTAGCAGAGGCAGCTTTTTCCACCTTGGTGCCACTGCTGGAAATAGAAACATGGAAGATGGAAGAGAGAGCGGAATCCATCAAATGGGCGGAGTGAGTAGCAATCAGATACCTATTGCTCGTCTTATTCTTGAGATATCGGAGCAGCTTCTTCTGCATCAAAGGGTGCAGGTGGATTTCAGGCTCTTCTATGCATACTAGATACTCTTCAAGGACCGTGGCTGCCGAAGCCATAATTATTACTTCATGCACCCCTGTTCCCACACTTTCAAGAGGAAGTTTCCTCCCTTGGTGTTGAATATGTAGGGTCGATCGGTCATGAGGAACTTCAATGTAGGCACTTTCATCCTCCATGACAACTTTCACGAACTCATTGATCGCATTGAAGCGCTCTCGATCCTTCATCCTATCCAATGTTGGCTGTTGAATTTTTGCTAGCTCTTCAATCAGGTTTGCACCACTGTAAAGGTCACCCTCTTCTGAAACTTTCCGAAAAGCTCCAATGGTGGCGATATTTGGAGTTTTTTGTGAGTCAAGCACCCATCTCAGGCAGCGCGCCAGATCAGCTCCCACCTTTCCACCTCGCGTCTGAGCTACCGCCTGGGAAATAACTCCAAAAGGATCTCCCATAGAATTCGGGTAGCCACTCATGTTCCGCAATGCAAGCTCGCATTGTTCGACAGAAATGGCAAAATTTGGACTCGAGCTACTCGATCCATCTATGGGATCCAGCTTCACCCAAGAGACATCGTTCGAACCAAATTTAAAAACAGGAGAATCGAGTATTTTCCTAAAAGAATCTAGCGCGTTGTCAATATGACGCGGCTGAATCTTACCCTCTAGTTGCTCCTTAAACCACTCTCCATCTATGTCAATAGCTCTCGCTGCCCCAACTTTTTGATTGGCCTTTCCTACAATCGGAGCCTCCCAACCATCGGCCAAATCTGACGCCCTAAACCCCCTGCTTATGCCAGAGTTCAGGCGCGGGATATACGATTGAGCAAACTTCAGAATATTTGACTTTCCAGAATTATTCTGCCCAGCCAAGAGGTTTATTTTATCCAGAGGGCCAATCAAAATGTAGTCATCCCCCCAAGCGCTCCTGTACCCACGAAAACCGAATCCGAAAATCCTTGTGCCTGACATTAAATTTAACTCCAATTCAAGAAAATTAAAGTTTGCACACTGTCCTGTTTGTTAAAATTGACAATTAGGGATCTACTCAGATTACCCTCACTCCTTTTCGTCACTCTCGGTAATGCACTTGCCACCTTCAGAAGCTCGGGGTGACTGTTGAGCGTAACCCCGGCCCATAGGATCTCACCTCCCAGCTCTTACATACACGCATTGCGGAGAACTGCCAAGAGCACCCATGCCAAGGACCACTGACAACCTCGGTTTTTTGGACCGAGAACATCGTTTTCTTCGCCTGGAGGACAAAGAGCGCAGTGAGACGGAACCTACACTCTCTGACTAACAAGATGTTAGGGTTCTCAACACGGCCGACACACAGCCAAGCCCTCCCACAACCAGGCAGAAGAAAGATTCATTGCAGGTCAGGGTGATTGTGCTTGGAGGCAGTTCGGCCTGCTGAAAAGCGGAAGCTCATGGATGCCTGACTCTGCGCGTGCGGAGAGTAGTCATGTGGCGGCTGCTGAGTTCTTCACCTGATTCCATCCCCGCGTGCGCGGGGAGCAGGTCTGTGTCAGGATACCGCTCCCTCACCTCCTGGGACCATCCCCGCGTGCGCGGGGAGCAGTCTCGTTGACCTGCAGCTTTATCCGCCGAAACTCGTCGAATCTGCAAGTTGTTGAGAAACGGACATATGTCCCCGGTTAGGTGCGGGCTTCACGATGCCTTTCTACCGTATCGACCGTTCCGCCAGCAGATGGTTGCGGCAGCAGAGCTAGCCATTGGGGGGCGGGGGCTGGACCGGAGGCTGCGGAGGCTAGGCGGGGGCTGGGAACAGGCTCCAGCCTCCGCAACATCAGCCCAGCTCAGCGACTGTCCGACCTCCGAAGCGGAGGCTGCGGAGGCTGTCTCTCCTTACTCTCTGAGAAGGTGAGAAGTAGTGGAGGCAGAGCCCCCCACTGGCTAGCAATGCCGTGATCGCCCGGTCACGGAAGGCTTTCTCGGGGCGGCTCGGGAGGGTGCTGTGGTCGACTCGTGGACAGGCGTCCCGCTCGAAGCGATGTCCTCGCAGGTCAGCGTGATTCAGCGATGCGGCCTCCGGAGCCGGGTGCGCAGGTTCGAATCCTGCAGGGGGCACGCGGGCGCGTCAGCGCCGTAGTGGAGACGACCAGCGGGAACACTGTTCCCAGCTGGTCTTTTTCTTTTCCGGGAGGTCGTCCGACCCGGTGCGCCGCCCTCTGCAGGGCCAAGGCCGCGCACGGAGGCGACGGATTCCGAGGGGAACGGACCCGCCTGGCAGGGGGACGGGGTCCCCGAATCCTGGTGACGGTCCTCACGGGGCCGGTGGGAGCGGTGAGCGACACATGGTCGGGCACAGGGCGAACGAGCGGCTCGCGGGCGAGCTCCGGCGGCGGATCCGGGCCGGGGACCCCGCCCCCGGGGAACCGCTGCCCTCCGGGGCCGAGCTGGCCGAACGCCACGGCGCGGACCCGGCGGCCGTGCGCGGGGCACTGGTGATCCTCCGCGCCGAGGGCCTGGTCGGGGACCGTCCCGGCCGGGGTCCCGTGGTGCTCGCACCGCGGCGCGGGGTGCTGCGGAACGACGAGCGCCACCAGTGGGAGAAGGACCGGGCGCGTACGGACCTCCGGGAGCGGCGCTCCACCGGCGCGACCGAGAACGACACGGGATCCGTGGTGGACGACCTGGTGTTCAGTGCCCGCTACACGCGGGTGGTGGCCGATGCCGGCCTGGCGGAGGCGCTGGGGGTGCCGGAGGGGACCGCGCTGCTGGAGCGCGTCTACCGGACCCGCCACCGCGACGAGGACGCGCCGTTCGGCCTCACCTCGTCCTACATCCCGATCGACCTGCTGGAGTCCGAGCCCGCGCTGCTCGACGAGTCCGCGGAACCGTGGCCGGGAGGCACGCAGAGCCAGCTGCGCACCGTCGGCGTCGAGGTGGACCGCGTGGAGGAGAGGGTGACGGCGAGGCCGCCCACCCCCGACGAGGCGGAGGAGCTCGGGCTGGGTGAGGGCGTCGCCGTGATGGTGCTCAGGAAGGCCTCCACCGACACGCGGGGCAGGGTCGTGGACTGGTCCGAGGTCGTCCTCCCGGGCGACCGCGCCGAGGCGGTCTTCACGACGCGGCTGGAGCGGTGGTAGCCGTGCCCGGGATCGTCTCCGTCGTCACGGCGGTCCACGCGCCGGGCGCCCGGTTCCTGCCCGAGGCCTACCGCTCCCTCGCGGAGCAGCGGCTGCCCGGGGGGTGGGACTGGCAGTGGGTCGTCCAGGAGGACGGTGAGACCGACGAGGTCCGTCCCCTCCTGCCCGGCGACCCCCGGGTGAGCTTCGGGCAGGGGCGGCCCGGCCGGGCGGGCATGGCCCGCACGCTGGCGCTGTCCCGGGCGGAGGGCGAGTTCGTCAAGGTGCTGGACGCCGACGACCAGCTGACGCCTGGGGCCCTGGCCCGGGACCTCGCCGCGCTGACGGGCGGCTCGGGGGCCGCGTGGGCGGCGTCGGCGGTCCTGGACCTGCTGCCCGACGGCTCCACCGAGGGTTTTCCGGGGGATCCCGCCGAGGGGCCCGTCGAGCGCGGGTCGGTCCTGTCGAGCTGGCGGGCGCACGACTTCCTGGCGCCGGTGCACCCGGCGACGCTCTGTGTGCGCCGCGACCTGCTCCTGGCCCTGGGCGGGTGGATGGCGCTCCCGGCGTCGGAGGACACCGGGCTGCTGCTGGCGCTGGACGCCGTGAGCCGCGGGTGGTTCACGGCGGAGCACGGCCTGCTGTACCGGAAGTGGCCGGGCCAGGTGACCGCCGCGGCGGCGCACACCGACCGCGGGGAGCGTGCGGCGCGCATGGCCGTGGTGGAGGCGCGGGCGCTGTCCCTGGCGCGGACCGGCTGGGACTTCGTCCCGCCCCGGGGCTAGTCCGCGCTCCGCGGACCGTTCCGGGCCCGCGCCCGACGGGCCCTCCCGGAGCGTCCGCGGAACAC
>NZ_JBSHDN010000057.1:0-33436 GCF_053616335.1 Nocardiopsis sp. NPDC055824 | reverse complement strand
CCTGGTGCGGGGGCCCGGGGCCGGCGTCGGCTCACGGTCCGCCGGGGACCGTGTCGCCGATCGGGTCGCCGTTGACCCGCAGTCCGCTGGTGTGGGTCAGTGCCATCTCCAGGATCGGGTAGATCTCGAACAGGCGCCCCATGCCGAGTGCGTCGAGCACGCGCGCGGCGATGGGCGCGGGTTCGGCGAGCACCACGTGGCGCCCCTCAGCGGTGAGGGTCCTGAAGACCGACACGAGGGCGCTCACCCCGCTCGCGTCGAAGAAGTCGAGCCCCGACATGTCCACGACCAGGCAGTCGCACCGTGAGGCGTGCGCGGCCTGGAGCAGCCGATCGCGCATGCGGTCGGCGGTGGCGAGGTCCACCTCGCCGTGGACGGGCACGACCGTCACACCTGTACAGCGGAAACGCTCCTGGGCAGAGAACCGGGCATCCATCACCACTCGGGCCACCTCTCACCGGACGTAACCTTTCCACTACGCAACCGCGTACGAGATCGTAGCCTCTACAGAGAACCCCTGGGAGGCTTTCCGTGAGAAAAACCCGCGAAATCTCGCTGATATGGCCACCCGGTCAGGTTGGTGTCACCCTGTCCGGGGATGCCGGGACACACGGCTGCGGGTCCGCGGCTCCGGACCCCTCCTCATCTCTCTCGGACACTCCCGAACCCCCGGCCGCGCCGTGCTTTACGGTCGTGAATGCGGTAGAAGCAGTACATGTGACACCCGCAGGTGTCCGCGCCTCCGGGCCGGACCCCCGGGCCGACCTCAGGGACAGCAAGACGAAGGGAGGGAGCGGTGACCGCGTCCGGCCGTCAGACCGGGGGCACCCACCGCGCACCCGATGACCGAAACCGCCGACACACAGCCCGGCTGGCTCGCCCCCGAGGAACTGGAGAGCGTCCGGGGCCGGATGCCCGTCCTCTACGTCCAGGCGGTACCCGTCCGGGTGGACGAGGCGGGGCAGGTGACCCACATCGGCCTGCTCCTGCGCGCCACCCCGGACGGCAGTTTCCAGCGCTCGGTGGTCTCGGGCCGCGTGCTCTACCACGAGCGGGTGCGCGACGCCCTGCTCCGTCACCTGGAGAAGGACCTGGGCCCGGTGGCCCTGCCGCGCATCCCCGGCTCCCCGCAGCCGTTCACGGTCGCCGAGTACTTCCCCACCCCGGGCGTCACCCCGTTCCACGACGCCCGCCAGCACGCGGTGGCGCTGGCCTACATCGTCCCCGTCTCGGGCGACTGCCAGCCCCGCCAGGACGCGCTGGACCTGGTGTGGTTCACCCCGGAGGAGGCGGCCAGCCCGCAGCTGCGCGAGGAGATGACGGGCGGCCAGGGGGTGCTGCTGCGCCAGGCGCTGGCCTACGTGGGCCACGCGCCCTGAGACCCGCCGCGCGGGCCGCGGCGGCCCCGCACGACCGTTGAGGGGTCGGCACCGGAACTTCTCCGGCGCCGACCCCTTTTCCCGCCCCTGTTCCGTCCCTTATTATGACTGACCAGTCAGTCATTTAAGGAGCGGCGCCACCGTGAACCACACCCGCCCACCGGCCTCCGGTCCCGCCGCCGCGCGCGGACCGCGCACGGGCCCGCCCGCACCGCGCACCGGTCCCCTCGCGCACACCCTGCGCGGACTCGCCACGGTCCTGGTCGGCCCCGACCCCTCCCCCGGCGAGACCGCGGCCACCCTGGTCTCCGCCGCGGCGGGCACCGCACTCGCCGTCGGGGCCTGTCTGGCCGCGGGCCTGCCGGCCGCGGCGACCGCGGTCACCGGGGTCGTCGCCCTCGACTTCTTCGGCGGCGCCGCGGCCACCTCGACGGCGGCGGCCGAACGGCGCTACCACGCGCCGGGCCGCACCCTCCGCCACCATCTGGGGTTCGTGGCCCTCCACGTCCAGCCCTTCGCCCTGGCCCTGTTCGTGCCCGGCTTCGACTGGTGGACCGCCACCGCCCTGTACCTGCTCGCCCTGGGGAGCGCGGCGGCCGTGGGCCTGGCCCCGCTCCCCCTGCGCCCGCCCGTCGCGTTCTGCGCCACGGCGACCGGCTCCGCCGCCGCCCTGCTGCTCCTGCCGGTGCCCGACCCCCTGTCCTGGCTGGCCCCGGTCATGCTCGTCAAACTCCTCCTGGGCCATATGCTCCCCGGAGCGGCACGGGGAGCGGCGGAGAGGGGAGTCCATGGCACCGAAGAGGGTCGACCGGGAGGCGAGGCGTGAGGAGATCCTCTCGGCCGCCGTACGCGTGTTCGCGCGCCGGGGGTTCGCCGCCACGAGGATCGAGGACGTCGCCGCCGAGGCCGGTATCGCCAAGGGCAGTGTCTACCTCTCCTTCGGCAGCCGCGACGAACTGCTGGCCGCCGCGTTCGCGCGGTTGGCCGAGCGCTCCGCGGACGTGCTGGCACACGCCTCCGCGCAGGGGGCCCCGGCGGTCGAACGGCTCGCCTCACTCGTGCGGGCGGCCGTGGCCGTGCTCGCCGACGAACCCGACCTCACGCGCGTGATGGTCGACCTGTGGGCGGCCGGCCGCCACGGCGGGGCCGCCGCCCCCCTCGACATGGCCTCGGTCTACCGCGAGTACCGGGGCGCGGTCGCCGACCTCCTCCGCCGCGCGGCCGACGAGGGCGACCTGCGCCCCGGTGTCGGCGAACCCGAGGCCACCGTGGTGGTCGGAGCGATCGAGGGCTGCCTCGTCCAGTGGCTGATGGACCCCGGCGTACGGCTGGACGGGCTCGCCGGCACCGTGGTCGAGGTCTGCCTGTCGGGCCTGCGCGCCGAGGGCGGACCGACCGGGCCGTGACCGCCCTCCGGCGGGCCCGGGGGGAGGACGCGGGGAGCCCCCGGCGCATAAGCTCGGACCCATGCCCGAACCGCTTGTCCCCGACGCCCTCGCCCTGGCCCGGGAGGCCGCCGGGAGCGGGGCCCGCAGGGCCGTGCTCGGCCTGACCGGCCCTCCCGCCGCGGGGAAGTCGACCCTCGCCCGCCACCTGGTGGCCGAGGTCTGCCGGGTGCTGGGGCCCGGGGCCGCCGGCTACCTGCCCATGGACGGCTTCCACCTGTCCAACGCCCAGCTCGACCGGCTGGGCAGGCTCGACCGCAAGGGCGCGCCGGACACCTTCGACGCGCACGGGTACGCGGCGCTCGTACGCCGCCTGCTGACCGAGGCGGACCACCCCGTCTACGTCCCCGACTACGACCGGACCCTGCACGAGCCGGTGGCGGCGCGGCACGTGATCGATCCGCACACGCGGCTGGTCGTGACCGAGGGCAACTACCTCGCGAGCGACGACGAGCCCTGGGCGGGGCTGCGGGGCCTGTTCGCCGGGCTCTGGTACGTGGAGGCCGACGACGGGCTGCGGGAGCGCAGGCTGCACCGGCGGCAGGTGTCGGGCGGGGCGAGCGAGGAGGCGGCCCGGGACTGGGTGGAGCGCAGCGACCGCCCCAACGGCGAGCTTGTCAAACGGTTCCGTGCGAACTGCACCCGGGTGGTGACGACGGGGACCGTGCCCCGGAGATGAGTCCGGCCCCTCCGCCCGGGGCGTCCGCGGGAAGGGGCCGGGGCCGCGGGAGCGCCCCGACCCGGCACCGTGCCCCCGGCGCTCCCCGGCCCGCCGCGCGCGTCCCGGGGCCGCACCCGCCCCGCGTGACGGGTCTCACGCCCAGGGACGGGAACGCCTGGAACGAACGGCTTCCCCGCGTTCCGCCCGGGGGACACCAGACGGACACGAGCACCCCAGGCGTCCATATAGCGAGACAAATGTTTCACATAGTGTCCACCGGGGCTAGCATCCAGCCATCATCACAGCACTGACCTGGAAAGAAGTCCCATGACGGACGTCGCCCCACGCTCACCGGATGTGGCAGAGCCACCGACCAACCCCAGGCGCAAGGTCCTCACGGCCAGCCTCGTGGGCACGTCCATCGAGTTCTACGACTTCTACATCTACGCCACCGCCGCGGTCCTGGTCTTCCCGCTGCTGTTCTTCCCCGAGGGCGACATGCTGGCGGCGCGGCTCCAGTCGCTCGCCACCTTCGCGATCGCGTTCGTCGCCCGCCCCATCGGCTCCTGGGTGTTCGGGCACTTCGGCGACCGGATCGGCCGCAAGGCCACGCTGGTGGCCTCCCTGCTCACCATGGGCATCGCGACCGTCGGCATCGGCGTGCTGCCGACCTACGCGCAGGTGGGCGTCCTCGCCCCCGTCCTGCTGGCGGTCTGCCGGTTCGGCCAGGGCCTCGGCCTGGGCGGCGAATGGGGCGGCGCGGCGCTGCTGGCGACCGAGAACGCCCCCGCCGGGAAGCGCGGCTTCTACGGCACGTTCCCGCAGCTGGGCGCCCCGATCGGGTTCTTCCTCGCCAACGGCGTGTTCCTGGCCCTGACCCAGACCATGAGCGACGAAACGTTCCTGGCCTGGGGCTGGCGGGTGCCGTTCCTGCTCTCGACCCTGCTGATCGTCGTCGGCCTCTGGGTCCGGCTGACCCTGCACGAGACCCCCGCGTTCGCCAAGGTCGTCGCCTCCGGGGAGCGGGTCAAGACCCCCATGGTCGAGGTGTTCCGCACCAGCTGGCGCGCGGTCGTCCTGGGGACCCTGATCATGGTCGCGACCTACGTGCTGTTCTACCTGATGACCGTGTTCTCGCTGGGCTTCGGCACCGACCCCGTGGACGGCCTGGGCTACGAGCGCTCACAGTTCCTGGTCTTCCTGATGATCGGCGTGGTGTTCTTCGCCCTGTTCACCCCGGTCTCGGGCCTCCTCGCGGACCGGTTCGGCCGCAAGCCCACCCTGATCGCGGTCACCGTCGCGATCATCGCCTTCGGCGTCGCGATGGGGCCGATGATGGCCGGCGGGGGCACGGTCGGGGTCATGGCCTTCCTGATCATCGGCCTGTCCCTGATGGGCCTGACCTTCGGCCCCATGGCAGCGGTCCTGCCGGAGCTGTTCCCGACCAACGTCCGCTACACCGGCGCCTCGGTCGCGTACAACCTGGCGGGCCTGCTCGGGGCCTCGTTCGCCCCCTACATCGCGACCTGGCTCGCGGGCACCTTCGGTCTGGCGTGGGTCGGCGGCTACCTGGTGCTCGTCAGTGTGATCACCCTCGTGGCCCTGCTGATCAGCCGCGAGACCCGGGACGACGACCTGGACGCCATCCCCGCCCGGGCGCGGTAGGACCCCAGCCCCTCCGACGGGCCGGCCGGCTGGAGCCGGCCGGCCCGTCCTCGTACGGGCGCTACGCGGCCAGGACCTCCGCGAGCAGGTCGCGGGATGTGAAGACGTGGCCGCGCATGCCGACCCCCTCCGCCGCGCGGATGTTGTCCTCCCGGTCGTCCACGAAGAGGATGCGCTCCGCGTCCGCTCCCAGCGCGTCCCGGCACCAGAGGTAGGCACCCTCCTCGGGCTTGGCGTGGCCGATGCGGCAGGAGAGGCCACGGACCCGGAAGCGGTCGAACCAGGGATGCTCGGCCTCGTAGTGGGCGGCCAGCTCCTCCGGGATGTTGGAGAGCAGGGCGACGGTCCGCCCCGCGTCCGCCAGCTCCGCGACCAGCGAGACCATGGCGGCGTCGACGGCGCTCCAGCTGGCGATGTCGGCCTCCACCAGGTCCGCGACCCGGCGGTCGTCGAAGCGGGCGCCCAGGGCCCGGCCCATCCTGTCCCAGTAGCCGGGGCCGTCCACATCGCCCCGGTCGTAGTCGGGGCGCAGGTCCCAGTACGCCTTCCAGAAGGCGGGCGCCGGCGCGTCCGCGACTCTCACCAACCGGTCCCTGCCCTCCTCGGACTGGTGGCACGCGATGACGCCGAAGAGGTCGAAGAGCACGATGTCGGGGGTCTGCCCGGGATGTTCGGAATGCACCATGCCGCCAGTGAACCCGACGGAGCTGCGCCCGGGCAAAGCGCCCCCGGGGCCCGCCCGCGGTCACGGCGGGCGCAGCCTCCGCACGCCGCCGGGCACGGCCGCGGGACCGCACCTGGCCGCTTCCGGTCGCGTCTGCGCGCCCCCTGGACGGCCTCTTCGCCGTAGGCTCTGGCGCACCCACCCCCTTCCGCCCCGGGAGCCCCGTGTACGACGCAGCCCTCAAACTCGGTGCGGCCGTGGTCAAGGCCGCCTGCGGCCTCTGGCTCGGCAACCCCCTGGCGCAGAGCGCCGCCACGACCGTGGTCGACCTCGTCCAGGCCAAGGTCGCAGGCAAACGGGACCGGCGCAGGCTGGAGCGCCGGTTCGCCGAGATCGAGGAGAGCATCGCCGACCGCGTGGTCGGACAGCTCGAGCACGAGTTCCACGGGCTGGACGACAACGAACGCGAGGCGGCGGTGCTCGCCGTGGCCGACGCGTTCGAGCGCGCGGGGCTCACCGACCGCACCCTGTTCGAGCAGGACCTGGACCCGCTCCACCTGGAGCGGTACGTCCGGGAGCGCAGCCCCGGCGCCACCCGCGACCTGGGCGGCCCGGCCGTCGCCCTGTACGACCGGGTGCTCCCCGAAGCCTGCGCGTACGCCCTGGCCACCGCCTCCGCCCTGCCGCGCTTCCAGGCGGGGGCCTTCACCGAGCTGCTGCGCCGCGAGTCCCTGGTCCTCGAGCACCTGGAGGAGGTCCTGGACCGCCTTCCCGGGCGGGCCGAGGGGCGGACCGAGGACCCCGGGACGGCGTTCACCACCGCCTACCTGCGCAAGGCGGCACAGCGCTGGGACGTGCTCGAGCTGTTCGGCGCCGACGTCGGCACCCGCAGCTACCCGCTGTCCCTGGCGTACCTGAGCCTGCGCGTGTCACGGGAGCCGGGGCATCCACAGCCCGGTGACCGGTACGAGACGGGGGACAGCAGCGTCGAACAGGTCCTGGCCGCCCATCCGCGCACGTTCCTGCGCGGCCCGGCGGGATCGGGCAAGACCACGCTCCTGCGCTGGGTCGGGGTCAGGGCGAGCAGGGGCGACTTCCCGGAGGAGATGGCTTCCTGGAACGGGCTCGTGCCCTTCCTCGTGCCCCTGCGCGAGTACGTCGGGCGCGATCTGCCCGAGCCCGCGGAGTTCGTCCGCCACACGGGACGGCACCTCGCCGACCGGGTCCCCCCGGGATGGGTCACCGGTCTGCTGGCCGAGGGGCGGGCCGTGGTCCTGGTGGACGGGGTGGACGAGCTCCCGCGAGGGCAGCGGGAGTCCGCGCGGCGCTGGCTGCGGGACCTCCTGACGGACTTCCCGTCGTGCCGGTACGTGGTCACGGCACGGCCCGGGGCAGCCGGGGCGCGGTGGCTGGACGCCGAGGGCTTCGCCGGCGCCGACCTCCAGCCGCTCGGGGACGGGGACGTACGGGCGTTCGTCCACCACTGGCACGAGGCGGTACGCAGCGGGACCGCCGACGCGGACGAGCGCGCACTGCTCACCCGCCACGAGCACGAACTCGGCCGGAAGGTCACGGGGCAGCGGCACCTTCGCGCCATCGCGTCCACCCCCTTGCTCTGCGCCCTCCTGTGCGCCCTGTACCGGGACAGGCGCACGGTGCTGCCCCGGGACCGGATGGAGGTGTACGAGGCCGCGCTCGCCATGCTCCTCAAGGACCGCGACCAGCAGCGCGGCATCGAGGGCGTGGACCTGTCCCGCCGGGAACTGGTCCTGCTGCTCCAGGAACTCGCCCGGTGGCTGGTCGTCAACGGCAGCTCCGACGCACCCGTCGAGACCGCGCGGCGCCAGGTGGCCCGGTCGCTCGCCTCGATGCACCGCGTCGAGCAGGCGCCGGAGGAGGTCTACACCCACCTGGTGGTGCGCAGCGGCCTGCTGCACACACCCACCGCCGACCGGGTGAGCTTCCTGCACCGCACGTTCGAGGAGTACCTGGCCGCCAAGGCGCTGGTGGAGGAGGACAGCTTCCCGCTGCTGGTGCGCAACGCCCACGACGACCAGTGGCACGAGGTGGTGGTGATGGCGGCCGGCCACGCCACCCCCGCCCAGCGGGAGGAGCTGATCCGGGGGCTCCTCGACCGCTCCGACCGGGTCCGCGCCCACCGGGACCGGCTGCTGATCGTGGCGTTCGCCTGCCTGGAGACGTCGCCGCAGCTGTCGAGGGTCCTGGGCGAGGAGATCCGGGAAAGGGTCAGGGGGATCCTGCCGCCGCGCACGCACGCCCATGTGCACGCCCTGTCACTGCTCGGCGAGTTCGCCCTGCCCCTCCTCCGGGAGATCCCGCCCGCCAACGCCCGGCAGGCGGAGAAGGTGATCGAAGCTGCCTCGGCCATCGGCGGGCCGGATACCGTGCCGGTCATCGGGAGGGCGCTCGACTTCGGCTCGGAACGGGTCTTCGTCGCCGCGCTGAGGGCATGGTGGGAAAACCAGACCAAGGAGCTGGCGGACGTGTTCCTGTCACAGGCCGGAGCTCGTCGAGAGAACTACTACATTCCCGTCCCGGCGGACGATATCGATCTCCTCGTCCGCCATCTCCCCGAACGCGCCCGGGTCTGCATCCAGGGACGTACCGGGGACGGGATCGGCGGTATCGTCCGGCTCCCCCATACGACCAGCGTGGAACTGCGCGGTCGGGACCACCACGAATGGCACGGCATCGACCTCGCGCCACTCCGGGAACTCCCCGCGCTGAGAAGCCTCGGCATGGACGGCGTCACCTCCGCCCGGTCGGTCGCCCCCCTGGCCCGGACGCCCCTCGCAGGGCTCTCGCTCAGCCATCCCGACCGCACCCGCGACCTGGAGCTGCTGCGCGACTCCGAGTCATTGACCCATCTGGAGTTCGGGCTCGCCCTGCCCGCCCTTCCGCTCAGCGAGATCAGCCCGCCCGGTGTGACATCGTTCTCCTGCGCGAACATGAGGTTGGGCGATCTGTCCTACCTGGCCGGCGCGCCGGGGACGCTCACGAAGGTCGGTGTCAGGGACTGCTCCGGCTTCCAGAGCCTCGACGGTCTGGAGAGCCAGAAAGAGTCACTCACGCAGTTCGTCTACCGCGCACAGGAGAACGCGCAGGACCTGGATCTGAGCGATCTGGTCCGCTTCGAGAACCTCACGCACCTGCGCCTGGATGTGCGGACCGCGACGGAGAACCAGAGGTGGATCAGCAAGATCCCCCGCCTGAAGTTCCTCTCCCTGAACTTCCGCGACTCACCCGCTGTGGCTCCGTCCTGGGTCCGGGACATCCCCGGATTGCACACCCTGAGCCTCCCGTGCCCAGGCTCCCTGGACATTCGGCCCCTCGCCGGAGCGCGCGGCCTCACCGTCAGGGCCTTCTCCCGGACCCGGGTGATCGGAGCGGATCTCCTCGGGGAGGGGTCGTCCCTGCGATGGGGTTTTCCCGACTCGTCATCCCCCTGGTAGGGACGACAGGCACGGGGCGGCCCACGCGAACGGCCGCGCCGACCCCTGGTCGGCGCGGCCGCGGCTCCCGCCTACCTGGCGGGGAGGATCCGGCCTGCCACCTCGCCGAAGTGCACCACCGTCCCGCCCGGCCCCGGCGCGGTCGCGGTGATGACCACCTCGTCGCCGTCCTCCAGGAAGGCGCGCTCGGTGCCGTCGGGCAGGCGCAGCGGCTCCTTGCCGCTCCAGGTCAGCTCCAGGAGGGAGCCGCGCTGGTCCGGCTCCGGGCCGCTGACTGTTCCGGAGGCGAAGACGTCCCCGGTGCGCAGGGAGGCCCCGTTGACGGTCATGTGGGCGAGCTGCTGCGCGGCGGTCCAGTACATCTGGTCGAAGGGCGGGTTCGACACCACGTGACCGTTGAGCCGTACCTCCAGGCGCAGGTCCAGACCCCAGGGCCGTGTGCCCCGCAGGTAGGGCAGCGGCTCGGGGTCCTGGGCGGGCTGCTCGACCCGGGCTGCCTCCAGGGCGGCGACGGGCACGACCCAGGGGGAGACGGAGGTGGCGAAGGACTTGCCCAGGAACGGGCCCAGCGGCACGTACTCCCAGGCCTGGAGGTCCCGGGAGGACCAGTCGTTGAGCAGGAAGACCCCGAACACGTGGTCGGCGAAGGAGTCCACCGGCACGCTCTCGCCCATCGGGCTGGGCGTGCCCACGACGAACCCGACCTCGGCCTCGATGTCCAGGCGCACGGACGGCCCGAACACCGGTGCCGGCTCGGTCGGCGGTTTGCGCTGGCCGGTGGGGCGCACGATGTCGGTGCCCGACACCACGATGGTCCCCGAGCGGCCGTGGTAGCCGATCGGGAGGTGCTTCCAGTTCGGGGTGAGGGGCTCCTGGTCGGGGCGGAAGATCCGGCCGACGTTGGTGGCGTGGTGCTCCGAGGCGTAGAAGTCCACGTAGTCGGCCACGGTGAACGGCAGGTGCAGGCGCACCGACGACCGGTCCACCAGGTGCGGGCGGACGGCGTCGGCGTGGACGGGGTCGGTCAGCCACGCAGTGAGGGCGGTCCGCACCTGGTCCCACACGGGGCGTCCGGCCGCCAGCAGGGCGTCCAGGCCGGGCCCGGCGACGGTGTCCGCGAACGGGGCGCCCAGTGCGCGGGCCGTGCCGCCGAGGTCCAGGACGTGTTCCCCGATGGCCACGCCCACGCGCCGCCCGGGGTCGGAGGCGGTGCTGAACACCCCGTAGGGCAGGGTGGCCGGGCCGAAGTGCGCGTCCGGGTCGAGGTCGAGCCAGCTGTCGGGCATGAGAGGTGCTTTCTGGGAGTGGGCGTTCGGTGGTCCGGGGTCCGGGGCGGTCCGGCCGGGGAGCCGCCCCGGAGCCGGTCAGTGGTGCAGGGCCCGCCGGGGACGGGGTGCGGGCAGGGCTCCGAGGACGACCAGGTCCTCCAGCGGCTCGGTGACGCTGCACGTGCCGAAGGACCGGAAGCGTCCCCGCACCTCCTCCGCCCCGCCGTCGGTGAGCCCGGCGGCGAGGCCGGCCACGGTCGTGCCGTCCCGTTCGGCCAGGATCCGGGCTGCGTCGCCGGAACCACCGCCGTCGAGGAGGGCGCCGGTCGCGAGGAGCACGTTGAGGAACCCGTGCTGCTCGAACCCCTCCCGGGTCGTGTGGCGGACCGCGTGGTGGAGCCCGGCGGTGCACTTGAACGGCAGGCCCAGTGCGACGGCCGCGTGCAGGAGCTCCGCGAGCTCGTCCTCGCCGGGGTGTGCCTCCGGGGTGAGTCCTCCGGTGCGGAACTTGGTGCTGTGGCCGCTGCCGGCCAGTGCCTCCAGGTCCTCGCGCACGCCTGCCCCGCGGGAGACCTCCACGAAGCCCTCGGCGCCCCCCGGCAGGTGGGAGTCCAGCGCCCCGGCCGCCTCCCGGGCGCCGCCGGGCGCCGCCGCGACCTCGACACCGGCCAGGCGCAGGGCCGGGTCGGCGAGGACCGCGTCGACGGCCGCCCCCACCGCGCCCGCGCCGCCGGGGACGGTGACGGCCACCGCCAGGGGGGCGCGGCCGTCGTCCTCCGGCTCCCTGCCCAGGACGGCGCGCAGCTCGGCCACGCGCGCGTCGGCGACCAGGAAGGGGCCCACGTACCCGGCCCGGGGGCCCGCCAGGTGGGCCCGGTGGGCGGGCAGTGCCTCGCCCATCGGCGCGTTGCCCGGCGGGAACAGGGCCGCGTCGTCGAACAGCTTCCGGTAGAGGGCGCCGCTCACGACCGGTCCCCCCTTCCCCCGGCCCAGGTCCACGCGTATCCGCCGTCGTCGCTCGCGACGCCGCCCTCCCCGAGGTCGAGCGGGCGGAAGGTGTCCACCATGACGGCGAGCTCGTCGAAGGACTCGGCGCCGATGCTGCGCTCGTAGGCGCCGGGCTGCGGCCCGTGGGAGTGGCCGCCGGGGTGCAGGGAGACGGAGCCCTGGCCGATACCGGAGCCCTTGCGGGCCTCGTAGTCGCCGCCGCAGTAGAACATGACCTCGTCGGAGTCCACGTTCGAGTGGTAGTAGGGCACCGGGATGGCGCCGGGGTGGTAGTCCACCTTGCGGGGGACGAAGTTGCAGATGACGAAGTTGTGGCCCTCGAACACCTGGTGGACGGGCGGCGGCTGGTGGACGCGGCCGGTGATGGGCTGGAAGTCGGCGATGTTGAAGGCGTACGGGTACAGGCAGCCGTCCCAGCCGACGACGTCGAACGGGTGCTGGGGGTAGGTGTACCGGGTGCCGGAGATCCCGCCGGGGCCGTTGCCCCGGTGCTTGATGAGTACGTCGACGTCCTCGCCCTCGGCCAGCAGCGGCTCGGAGGGGCCGCGCAGGTCGCGTTCGCAGTAGGGGGAGTGCTCCAGGAGCTGGCCGTACCTGGACAGGTAGCGCTTGGGCGGGGCGATGTGGCTGTTGGCCTCCACCACGTACGCGCGGAGCGGCTCCTCGCCGGTGGGCACCCAGCGGTGGGTGGTCGCGCGCGGCAGGATGACGTAGTCGCCCTGACCGACCTCCAGGAGGCCGAACACGGTCTCCACCCGGGCGCTGCCGGACTCCACGTACACGCACTCGTCGCCGATGCCGTTGCGGTACAGCTCGGAGGGGGCGCCCGCGACCACGTAGGAGATGCGCACGTCGTCGTTGCCCAGGACGAGGCGGCGCGACTCGACGACGTCGGCGGCCTTCCAGTCCTCGCCGGTGAACAGGTCGTGTAGGCGGAGGTGGCGCGGGACCATCGGCGCGTTGCGGGTGCGGGTCTGGGCGGGCACCTCCCATTCGGCCGCGGCGACGATGGCCGAGGGGATGGCGCGGTGGTAGAGGAGCGAGGAGTCGGAGGAGAACCCCTCCTCCCCCATCAGCTCCTCGTAGTACAGCCCGCCTTCGGGGTTGCGGTGCTGGGTGTGGCGGGTGCGGGGCACCTCGCCGATCCGTCGGTAGTGGGCCATGGCGGTTCTCTCCTCACCGTGGGCTGGTCCGGGCCGACCGTGGTCGTACCCGTGCTGGGCTGTCGTGGTTCGGGTTCCTGGTCCGGTGCGGACGGCGGCCCGGCCCGCCCGGGGGCGGGCACGGAACCGGGGCCGGCGGAGGGTCAGGCGGTCGGGGCCGACCGCTCGGGGCGGGCGGTCGCCGCGGGGGACGCGGGGGCCTCCGCCGCGGCGAGGCCGAGGCAGGTGCGGACGGCGGTGCGGACGGCGCCGTGGTCCGCTCCGGGGACGACGGCGGCGACATGGGCGTCGGGGCGCACCAGCCACACCTGTCCGGGTTCGGGCTCCAGCGCGGCGGCGAGCGCGCCCGTGGTGTCGATCCCGTCGAGGTAGAGGGCGGTGACGGGGGCCCGGGTCGCCTCCTGCGCGGCGCTGCGCGCGCCGTCCAGGAAGGAGGCCGGGTCGAGGCCGGCGGGGGCGGCGCCCAGGAGGAGGGTGAGCCCCTCGCGCAGCAGCGGCCGGATCCGCTCCGCCGCGCCGGGAACGGTGACCGGGGCGTCGGGAAGGATCACACCGGGGCACGGGGAGGGGGTCGCGCCCCTCGGCGGCCGTCCGCCGAAGGGGCGTTCGGGGCAGGGGGTGGTCAGGGACGACTCCGTGTACCAGAAGGGTTCGGCGAGGCGGCCGGAGTCGACCAGGGCCCGGGCGGAGTCGTCCGTGAGGGCCCGTTCGAGCACGCCGACGCGGGTGCTGTGCTCCTCGTCCCCGTGGGGGACGAGGAAGCGCATGGTCGCACCGGTGACCTCGGCGTTCTCCCGCGCCGCGGCGTGGCGTTCGGCGTGGTAGCTCTCCAGGAGGTCCTCCCCCGCCCATCCGGCGAGGACGTAGGCGAGCTTCCAGGCGGCGTTCTCGGCGTCCTGGACCCCGGAGTTGAGCCCGCGGGCGCCGAAGGGCGCGACCAGGTGGGCGTTGTCGCCGAGGAGCAGGACGCGTCCCTCGCGCATGCGCTCGACGACGCGGGTGTGGAACCGGTACACCGAGTGCCAGACGATCTCGTAGGGCGTGTCCCCGACGATCTGGCGGATGCGCGCGTCCAGGCGCCCGTCCGACTCCTCCGCCTCCAGGTCGAAGTCGGCCGGGACCTGCCAGTCGATGCGGTACACCGAGTCCGGGCAGGGATGGATGAGGACCTGTCGGCCCGGGTTCCATGCGGGGTCGAAGTAGAAGCGGCGTTCGCGCTCCCACCCGGGGAGGTCGGCGCGGATGTCGCAGATGAGGAAGCGGTCCTCGAAGGTGGTCCCGTCGAAGGACAGCCCGAGCGCGTCGCGGACCACGCCGCCGTGGGCGCCCAGGCAGGAGAGCGCGTGGGAGCCGCGCAGCAGGACGGGCCCCCCGGGGGTGTCGCACTCGACGGTGACGCCGCGCGCGTCCTGGGCGATGCCGGTGACCCGGTGGTTCCACCGGGTCCGCACCCCCGCCGCGGCCAGGCGCTCGTCCAGGACCTCCTCGGTGCGGGACTGGGAGATGTTGACGAACGGGGGCAGGGGCGAGGCCCCCGGGTCGGCGAGGTGGACGCTGAACAGCTCGTTCTCGCGGTAGAAGGTACGGGCCGTGTCCCAGGTGACACCCTCCTCCACGAGGCCGCCCGCGCCCAGCCAGTCCCAGACGTCGAGGACGTCGCGCTGCTGGCAGATGGCCTTGGAGCCCACGGCGTCCCGCTCGGGGCGTCCGTCCAGGAGCTGGACGGGGACGCCGCGCCGGGCGAGCAGCAGGGCGGCCGTCTGGCCGACCGGTCCCGCTCCGAGCACCAGGACGGGGTCGGCGCCGGGGTCGGCGGGGGTGCGTGGAGCGGGGGGTCGCATGTCGGGCTCCGTTCGGTCTGGGCGCCCGGCGGGGCGCGGAGTGGAGTGGATGGGAGGCGGTCGGCGCCGGACCCGTGCCGGACGGGTCAGGCCGGATCATCCCTGGAGCTGGGCCCACACCTCGCGGTCGCGCTCGGCCGTCCAGATGACGGGCCGCTCGATACCGCGGAACTCGTCCCACAGGCGCGAGACGTCGAAGGGCAGGCAGTGCTCGAAGATGGGCCAGTGGCCGTAGTCGCCCTCGAGCGCCGCGTGCGTGGCGGTGAAGGCCTCCTTGAGGGTGCCGCCGCGCTCGTGGACGGCCCCGACCTCGCGGATCATCACGTCGAGGAAGTTGCGGGTCTGCTCGATGGCGGCGTCGACCTCGTCGCGGCCCCTGCTGACGGCGCCGCGCCCGCCGACGAGCATCTCGGCGCCGAGCGCCTTGACCCGGTCCAGGGTCTGCCCGGCCCAGTCCTTGTGGAAGGCGTCGCCGGTGTAGAGGGCGGCCTGAGCCTCGACGAGGTCGCCGGCGAAGAGGATCTTCTGCCGGGGCAGCCAGGCGACGATGTCGCCCTCGGTGTGGCCCCGCCCGAAGTACTGCAGGACGAGTTCTCCGCGGTCGCCGCCCAGGTCGATGGTGGTGCGGTCGGCGAAGGTCTGCGTGGGCCAGGTGAGGCCGGGGACGGAGTCGGCGTCCTTGGCCAGGCGGGGCATGCGGCCGAACTCGCTGGCCCAGTCCTCCTCGCCCCGCTCGCGGATGAGTTCGTGGGTCTTCTCGTGGGTGAGGATGATCTCGGCGTCGAAGGCGCTGGCCCCGAGGACGCGCACCGCGTGGTAGTGGGAGAGCACCAGGTAGCGGACCGGCTTGTCGGTCTGCTCGCGCAGGACCTTCAGCCAGTCGCGTGCGGCGGCGGGGGTGGCGAGGGCCTCGAAGGCGACGACGAAGTCCTCGCCCTCGATGGCGCCGACGTTGGGGTCGCCCTCCGCGGTCAGCGCGTAGACCCCGTCGGCCAGGACCTCCAGTGTCTGCGGCTTGGCCTCGGTGTCGGCGGAGGAGGCGAACGGCTTGGCTGCCATGGTCTGAGGACCCTTCACTCGCTCAGGATGGCCGCGGCCACCCAATTGATCAAAGGTTTGATGATCATGACCCTAACGTGCTCCACGCCACAGGACCAAGAGACGCGGAGCCACCAGTGGAGTGATACAGGTCACACATCAAGGCTACCCGGGGAACCACTCCGACCAGCCCGTTCGCCTGTCCCACCCGCCCCACGACCACCGCGCACCCCGCCGAAGGAGCATCGCGGTCCCGGTCCCGCCCCGGGCTCCCGCCGGGGCGCCGGCGTGCCCGCGCGCCGCTCCGGCCCGCCGCGACACGGGGCCGGAGCGTGCGTTCCCCGGCCCGCGGACGCGCCGCACCAGGGGTTAGGCTGGGCGCCGTGACCCACGACACCGCCCCCCCAAGCGATCTCACCTTCTGGTCGTTCGTCGACTACGCGGTGCGGAAGGCCGAACAGGAACTGCCCTCCGTCAACGCCGACGCCATGCGCATGGTCCTGACCCTCAACCGGGCCACGAGCATGGTCGTCTACGACCTGGAGTCCTCCGTCCACCGCCCGCGCGGTCTCACCTGGCCGGGGTTCCGGGTGATCTTCGCGCTGTGGCTGGCCGGCCCCATGGAGGCCAAGACCACCGCCGAGATCTCCGGCATGAGCCGGGCGGCCCTGTCCGCGCTCCTCAACACCCTCGAACGCGACGGGCTGATCGTCCGCGAACGCGCCACCCACGACCGGCGCGCCCTCCAGCTCACCCTCACCGAGGCCGGGTACGGGGCGATCCTCGGCGGCTTCCGCGCGCACAACAGGCGCGAGACCGCCTGGGCCGCCGCCCTCGAACCCGAGGAGCGCACCGAGCTGGTCCGCCTGCTCAACAAGCTCATGGCCGGGTCCACCGAGGCCAAGGCCAAGTTCCGCAACTGACCCGCACGCCTGCGCCCCGGGCCGCCCGGAGCCGGCGGGCCCCGGCCGAGGCGGAGTCCGCTCCGACCCGGATTGGACCTTGAGCGCCGTCCCGCGAACGGCGAGCATCGGACCATGCACAACACCGGCCGCGACCGCCTCCGCTCCGCGCAGAGCCAGTTCTCCCCCGAGACGACCTACCTCAACACCGCCACCCACGGGCTGACCCCCCGCACGGCCCTCCTCGAACTGGAGCGGCACCTGCGCTCGGTGGGCGCCGGACGGTTCTCCCCCGCGGAGGCGGACCCCGGCATCGCCGCGGCCCGCGGCGCCTATGCCCGCCTCACGGGCGTTCCCGTCGAACGGGTGGCCATCGGCTCCCACGCCTCCCAGTTCGTCGGGACGATCGCCGCGAGCCTGCCGCCCGGTTCCGAGGTCCTGACCGCCGCCCGCGAGTTCAGCTCCGTCGTCCACCCCTTCCTCGCCCGGGAGCCGCACGGCGTCCGGGTGCGCGAGGTGCCCCTGGACCGGCTGGCCGACGAGGTCGGCCCGGGCACCGCCCTGGTCGCCGTCTCGGCGGTGCAGTCCTCCGACGGCGCCGTCGCCCCGGTGGAGGACCTCCTGGAGGCCTGCGCCCACCACGGGGCGCGGCTGATGCTGGACACCACCCAGGCGGGATGGCTGCCCCTCCCCCTGGAGCGGGTCGACTACACCGTGTGCAGCACCTACAAGTGGCTGCTGGGGCCGCGCGGATCGGCCTTCCTCACCGCGACCGCGGAGGCACTGGCCGGGCTCGGCCCCCTGGCCGCGAACTGGTACGCCGCCGCCGACCCGTGGAACTCCCTCTACGGAGGCCCCCTGGAGCTCGCCGACGGGGCGCGGCGCCTGGACCTGGCCCCCGTGTGGTTCTCGTGGGTCGGGTTGGCGCCCGCCCTGGAGCTGGTCGAGGAGGTCGGCCTCGAGACGGTCCGCGAACACGACGCCGGGCTCGGCGACCGGCTGCTCACGGCACTGGACCTCCCGCCGGCCGGGTCGGCGATCGTGTCCCTGGCCGTGTCCGAGGACCTGTCCCGGAAGGTCGCCGAGGCCGGGATCGCCGCGTCCACCCGCGCCGGACGGCTCAGGGTGTCCTTCCACCTGTACAACACCGAGGAGGAGGTGGACCGGCTCGTCAAGGTCCTGACCTCCTGAGACCCCGGGCTCCCGCTCCCCCGGCGCCGGTCCCGCGCGTCCGCCCTCCCCGCGCCGCACGGGGCCGGCCGCGTACGGCGCCGGCGGCCCGCTCGGGGCCGCCGCCCGGCACTCCACCGCACCTGGGACCGTTGAGCCATCACAGGGAAGCGGAAGACGAGGAGAGAGTGGGCCGTGGAGCACAGCGATGTCGTCATCGTGGGAGCCGGGCTGTCGGGACTGGCCGCGGCGTGGCGGCTGAGGGCGGGCGGCGTCCGCTCGGTGGTGGTCCTGGAGGGCCGGGCCGCGCCGGGAGGGCGCGCGGCCGCGGTGTCCCCGCCGCCGGACGGCCTGCCTCCGGCGAGCATGTACGCGCGGCGGTCGGACCGGGACCTGCTGGAGCTGGCGGCGGCCCTGGACGTCCCGGTCGACGAGCTGCCCGACAACCCCGGGCTGAGCGACCTGCGCATCGACGAGGACGGCGGGACCGAGGCCAGCGACGAGCACATGCCCCTGGGCGCCTCCTGGTGGACCCTGCTCCGCAACGAGTGGATCCTGGGGCGCGTCGCCCGGCTCGCCGAGGGGGTCGACTTCGCCGAGCCCTGGCGCTCGGCCGACGCCGAGCACCTGGACGCCCTGACCGTCCGCGGGTGGCTGCGCTCGCACACCTCCGACCCGGACCTGCTCGAACTGGTCGAGGAGCAGCTGACCCTGGCCGCGGCCCTGCCCGCCGACCGCATGAGCATGCTGTGGCTGCTCGCCCACCTGGGGCCGGAGCCGGACAGGGGCGAACGGCCCCTGCGCCTGGACGCCGACCTCCTGGTGCGCAGGCTGGCCGCGCGGGCGGGCGACGCCGTCCGGCCCGGCCACCACGTCTCCCGCATCGAGCACGGCGACGGGAGGGTGCGGCTCTCGGGCGACTGGGGGTCGCTGTCGGCCGACCGCGTGCTCGTCGCGTGCCCGCCCTCCGACGCCGGCCGCCTGGAGGTGGCGCCCCCGCTCCCGGCGAGCCGCCGCCGGCTCCAGAGGCAGTGGCCGCAGGCAGAGGTCATCCGCACCGAGATCGTCTACTGGCGACCCTTCTGGCGCGGGTTCGGCCTGTCCGGGGAGATGCACTTCGACGACGGCGTCCCCGCGTGGACCGTCGACGACAGCCCGCCCGGGGCCTCCCAGGGACGCCTGGTGGCCCACACCTACACGTTCGGCGAGGCCGATCCCCTGGGCGCCGACCAGAGCGTCGCCGACGACCCAAAACGCCACCGGGCCCTGCTGCTGGAGAACCTGAGCGGTGTGCTCGGCCCCTTGGCGGCGAATCCGGTCTCCCTCCGCCAGCCCCTGCCGGACGCCGACCCCTACAGCCGCGCCTACCAGTCCCCGATGCCTCCGGGGTTCCTGACCGAGTTCGGCCCCCTCCTGCGCGCTCCGGTGGGGCCGCTCCACTGGGCCGCGACGGAGACCGCGGTGTTCCCGTGCAACGGGACCCTCGACGGCGCCGTCAGGAGCGGGTACCGCGCGGCCGACGAGGTCCTGGACCCGACAGCCCGCGGAGCCTGAGGGTCCGAGCGCGGGGAGGGGCCGCCGCTTCGGCCGGGGCGGGGGCCGCCGTGCCGCCCCTGCTCCGCCGCGGCGGCCCCGCTCCTCCCTGACGGGCCCGGAGCCACCGCGGCGCCCGACCGTGGGGGCGCGGAGGTCCCTCAGCCCACGATGGGGCGCTCCTCGGGCAGCTCGTAGGCGCGCGCCCGGCGCCGCAGCGCCAGGGCCGACGCCAGGGCGATCGGGCCGATCCTGCCGACGAACATCAGGAAGACGAGCACCATCTGCCCCGGGACCGGGAGGTCCGCGGTGATGCCGGTCGACAGGCCGACCGTGGCGAAGGCCGACGTCGTCTCGAACAGGATCTCGTCCAGGGTGAAGGTGGTCATCGTCATCAGCGCGAGCGTGCCGGCGAGGACCAGGGACAGGGACAGCAGCACCACGGTGACCGCCTGGGAGGCGACGCCCTCGCCCAGGCGGCGGTGGCCGACGTGGACGGTGGGCTCTCCGCGCACGTTGGCCAGGACCACGAACAGCAGGACCGCGAACGTCGTCACCTTGATGCCGCCGGCGGTGCCCGCGCTGCCGCCGCCGACGAACATCAGGAGGTCGGTGACCAGCAGCGTCTGGGTGTTCATGGCACCGAAGTCCAGGCTGTTGAAGCCGGCCGTGCGCGGCATGACCGCCTGGAAGAACCCGGTGAGGAGCTTGCCGCGCAGGTCCAGCCCGCCCATCGTGGCCGGGTTGTCCCACTCCAGGGCCAGGAAGGCCGCGAAGCCGACCGCCAGCAGGCACCCCGTGACGGACAGGGTGATCCTGGCGTGGATCGTCCAGGTGTGCCGCTCACCCCTGCGTCGCGCGAACCGCCACAGTTCCACCCACACCGGGAACCCCAGACCGCCCGCGACGACCCCCACGGCGACGGGCACCGTGATCCACGGGTCGGTGGCGTACCCCATGAGGCTGTCGGCGAAGGGCGAGAAGCCGGCGTTGTTGAAGGACGAGACCGCGTGGAAGAGGCCCAGGTAGGCCGCGGAGCCGAGGGGGAGGTCGTACCCGATCCACCAGCGCAGCGTGAGGACCGCCATGACGGCCGTCTCGAAGACGAGGGTCACCGTGAGGATGCCGACGGCGATCCGGCGCACCTCCCCCAGGGTGAGGGTCTTGGTCTCCGAGCCGGTGCGCACGGCCATGCGCAGGCCCAGGTGGCGGCCCACCACGAGGGTGAGCACGGTCGCCAGGGCCATGATGCCGAAGCCGCCCACCTGGATGAGCGCCAGGATCACGCCCTCGCCCAGGAAGGACCAGTGGCCCCCCGTGTCGACCACCGCGAGGCCGGTCACGCTGGCCGCGGAGGTGGAGGTGAACAGGGCGGCGGCGAACGGCGTCCGTTCCCCGCTCTCGGTGGCGGCGGGGAGCGCCAGCAGACCCGCCCCGCAGAGCACGAGGAGCGCGAACGTCAGCACGGTGAGCTGCGGCGGGCTGATCCGCTGCGAGAGGTCCCGCAGCCGTCGTCCGGCGCGCACCCCGGTCCGGCCCCGACGCCGCGGCGGTCCAGGTCTTCGCCCGGGGCCCGGGTTCACGCCTCCCCGCCGTCGGAGCCGCCCTGCAGGAACCGGTATCCCATGCCGGGCTCGGTGATCAGGAAGCGCGGCGACTTCGGCTCCGGTTCGATCTTCTTGCGGATCTGGGAGACGTACAGGCGCAGGTAGCCGGTGTCGTGGACGTGGTCGGACCCCCAGATGTCGGAGAGGAGCGTCTGCCGCGTCACGAGCTTGCCCGAGTGGCGGACGAGGATCTCCAGGAGGCGCCACTCGGTGGGCGTCAGCCGGACGAGCTCCCCGCCGGAGGGACCGGGCCGGGTCACCGTCCTGGCGGAGAGGTCGACGGTCAGGTCCCCCACCCGCACGACCGGGTCCGAGTCGCCGCCGACGCCCCGGCGGGTCAGGGCGCGGACGCGCGCCAGCAGCTCGTCGATGGCGAAGGGCTTGGTGATGTAGTCGTCCGCACCGGAGTCCAGGGCCCGGACCTTGTCCACGGAGTCGGTGCGCCCGGAGACGACGAGGATGGGCGCGCTCGTCCACCCCCGGATGCCCTCGATGACCCCGACGCCGTCCAGGCGGGGCATGCCCAGGTCGATCAGGTACAGGTCCGGGCGCTGGTCGACGGCGGCCCTGAGGGCGTCGGCGCCGTTCGTGGCGACGACGATGTCGTAGCCGCGTGCGCGCAGGGTGACCCGCAGTGCCCGGAGGATCTGCGGGTCGTCGTCGGCGACGAGGATCTTCACCGGTCCGTCCTTCCAGAAGCCTGTCCGTCCGCGACGGGCAGGGAGATGACCATCGTCAGTCCTCCGCCGGGGGTGTCCTCGGCGGAGAGCCCGCCCCCCATCCCCTCCACGAAGCCCTTGGAGAGGCTGAGCCCCAGGCCGAGCCCGGTGGTGTTGTCGGTGTCGCCCAGGCGCTGGAACGGCACGAACAGCTGCTCCCGCCGGTCGGGCGGGACTCCGCCCCCGTGGTCGATGACGCGGATCTGCACGGTGTCCCCGAACACGCTCGTGGCCACGCGCGCGCTGCGGTCGCCCGGCGAGAACCGGACGGCGTTGGCGAGGATGTTGACGATGGCCCGCTGCAGCAGGCCCGCGTCCGCGCGCACGCACGGCAGGTCGGGGTCCAGGTCCAGGTCGACGTCGGCGGGACCGAGGTCCAGCTCGTCCAGGGACGGCAGGATCACCTCGTCGACGTCGGTGGCGGCGAGCGAGACCACGAGGGCTCCGGCCTGGATGCGGCTGACGTCGAGGAGGTCGGTCACCAGGCCGGTCAGCGTGGTCAGGCTCTCCTCCGCCGTGGCGAGCAGCTCGTCGCGGTCCGCGGGGGACCAGCTGACCTCGGACGAGCGCAGGCTGCTGACCGCGGTGGTCGCCGCCGTCAGCGGCCTGCGCAGGTCGTGGCTGACCGCCGACAGCAGGGCGCTGCGCACCTGGTCGTTCTCGGCGAGCGGGCCGACCTCGCTGGCCGTGTCGCTCAGGTCCTGGTGTTCGAGGGCCGCGTCGATCTGCGCGGCGATCACGCCGAGGAGCCGCCTCTCGGAGGCGCCCGGCTCGGCGCCGTGGAGTTCGAGGGAGGCGCGGTCGCCGACCCGCACGACGGCGGGCTCCTCCCCTCCCCGGGGCTGGCCGGACGCGCACAGGACGTCCTCCCCCGAGCGCAGTCGCACGGCGTCCAGCCCGAACGCCTCCCTGGTGCGGTCCACCAGCGCCTGGAGGGCGTCCTGGCCCCGCAGGACGCTGCCCGCGACCGTGGCGAGGAGTTCGGACTCCGCCCCGGCCCGGAGGGCGGAGCGCGACCGGCGCGCCGCCTGGTCGACGATGTAGCTGACGAGGGAGGCGTTGACGACGTAGAGGACCAGGGCGAGCAGGTGGACCGGCTCGTCGACCGTGATGGTCCGCACCGGTTCGATGAAGAAGTAGTCCAGTGTGACCGCCGACAGGACGGCGGTGTACAGCGCGGGCCAGATGCCCCCGACGAGCGCGACGACGATGACCAGCAGCTGGTAGGCCAGGACCTCGACGACGATGGACTCGGCGCTGCGCTGGCCGACGAGCAGCCAGGTCAGGACGGGGCCACCGAGCACCGAGAGGGCGAAGCCCAGGAGGCGGCGCCTGGCGGTCAGCGCCCCGCCCGGCCGGGGGAGCGCGAAGCGTCCCCCGGCCGCCGCGTGGTTGACGATGTGGACGTCGATGCCGCCGGACTCGCGGATGACGGTGGCGCCGATGCCGGGGCCGGTCAGTGCGGTGGCGAGGCGCCCCCGGCGGCTGATGCCGATGACCAGCTGGGTGGCGTTCACCGCGCGGGCGAACCCGACGAGGGACTCGGGGATGCCGTCGCCGACCACCTGGTGGAAGGTGCCGCCGAGTTTCTCGGTCAGGGCCCGCTGCGCGGCGAGTGCCCCGGGACGGCCCTCGCGCAGCCCCTCCTGGCTGCTCACGTGCACGGCCAGGAGCTCGCCCCCGGAGGAGCGCGCGGCGATGCGCGCCCCCCTGCGGAGCAGGGTCTCCCCCTCGGGCCCGCCGGTCAGGGCGACGACGACGCGCTCCCGGGCCTCCCACGTGCTGTCGATGCGGTGCTCGGCCCGGTAGTCCTTCAGCGCGCTGTCCACCTCGTCCGCCAGCCACAGCAGCGCGAGCTCGCGCAGCGCGGTGAGGTTGCCCAGGCGGAAGTAGTTGGACAGGGCGGCGTCGATCCGCTCGGCGGGGTAGACGTTCCCCGCCGCCAGGCGGTCCCGGAGGGCCTGCGGCGCCAGGTCGACCAGTTCGATCTGGTCGGCGGCGCGCAGCACCTGGTCCGGGACGGTCTCGCGCTGCGGGACGCCGGTGATCCGCTGGACGACGTCGTTGAGGGACTCGATGTGCTGGATGTTGACGGTCGTGATGACGTCGATCCCGGCCGCCAGCAGCGCCGACACGTCCTCCCAGCGCTTCTCGTGGCGCGCCCCCGGGGCGTTGGTGTGCGCGTACTCGTCGACCAGCGCCGTCCCCGGACGGCGCGCCAGGACGGCGTCCAGGTCCATCTCGGCCAGGCCGACGCCCCGGTGGGACACCGTCGTCCGGGGCACCGCCTCGACGCCCTCGGCCATCGCCGCCGTGCCGCAGCGGCCGTGCGTCTCGACGACGGCGACCACGACGTCCCCGCCCTCCTCGCGCAGGCGCCGCCCCTCCTCGAGCATGGTGTAGGTCTTGCCGACCCCGGGAGCGGCGCCCAGGAAGACCCTCAGCCGGCCTCTCCTCATCTGCCTTCCGCCCCCCACCCGTCGACGGCGAGGTTCAGCTTCAGGACGTTGACCCTCTCCTCGCCCAGGAACCCCAGGTCCCGGGGCTCGATACTACGCCGGACCAGGTCCTGGACGTCCGCTGCCGGCACCCCCCGCGCCTCCGCGACGCGCGGCGCCTGGAGCAGCGCGTACGCGGGGCTGATGTGCGGGTCCAGACCGGAACCCGAGGCGGTCAGGGCGTCCGCGGGGACGCTCCCGGGATCGACCCCCTCGAACTCCGCGACCGCCGCCCGCCGTTCCTCGACCGTGTCCACGAGGTCGGGGTTCTCCGGACCGAGGTTGCTCCCGCCGGAGGCCCCGGCGTCGTGTCCGTCGCCGGCGGCGGAGGGCCGGGACTGGAACCACTCGGGGAGCGGTGCGCCGTCGGCGCCGGTGAAGGACTGCCCGATCAGGGACGAGCCGACGACCGTGCCGTCCTGCGCCCTGACGGGCGAGCCGTCGGCGCGTTCCGGCATGAGCACCCGGCCGACGCCGGTCACAGCCAGCGGATAGACCAGGCCCAGGACGACGGTGAGGACCAGGAACGCCCGGAGGGCGGTTCCGTGGTGGCGGATCAGTACGCGTGTGGAACCCATGGTGGGTGTCTCCCTTCGGAGCCGTCAGAAACCGGGAAGAAGGCTGACGGCGAGGTCGATGAGTTTGATGCCGGCGAAGGGGGCCGCCACTCCGCCGAGCCCGTAGACGAGCAGGTTGCGGCTGAGGATCTGCGGCGCGCGCAGGGGCCGGTACCGGACACCGCGCAGCGCGAGCGGGATGAGGACCACGATGATCACGGCATTGAAGACGATCGCCGACATGATCGCGGACGCGGGAGAGGCCAGGCCCATGACGTTCAGCGCGCCCAGACCGGGGAAGACCCCGGCGAACATGGCCGGGATGACCGCGAAGTACTTGGCGATGTCGTTGGCGACGGAGAACGTGGTCAGCGCCCCCCGGGTGATGAGCAGCTGCTTGCCGATACGGACCACGTCGATGAGCTTGGTGGGGTCCGAGTCCAGGTCCACCATGTTCCCGGCCTCCTTGGCCGCCGAGGTGCCGGTGTTCATCGCCACGCCGACGTCGGCCTGGGCCAGTGCGGGGGCGTCGTTGGTGCCGTCCCCGGTCATCGCGACGAGCCCGCCCCCCTGCTGCTCCCTGCGGATGAGGGCGAGTTTCTGCTCCGGGGTGGCCTCGGCGAGGAAGTCGTCCACCCCGGCCTCGGCGGCGATCGCCTTCGCCGTCAGGGGGTTGTCCCCGGTGACCATCACGGTGCGGATGCCCATCTCGCGGAGTTGCGCGAAGCGTTCGGCGATGCCCTCCTTGACCACGTCCTTGAGGTGGATCACGCCCAGTACGGCGGTGTGTCCCGAGGGCCTGCGCACCGCCACGACCAGCGGTGTGCCCCCGCTGTCGGAGATCCGCCCGACCCGGTCCTCCAGCTCCGTGCGGACGACGGGGCCCACGGGGCCCGTCTCCCGGACCCAGGCGAGCACCGCCGAGCCCGCGCCCTTGCGGATCAGGGTGCCGTCGGGCAGATCGACACCGCTCATCCGGGTCTGGGCGGTGAAGGGGACGACCTCGCCGGGTGACGCGGCGTCCACCACCACCCCCTCGGCGCGGGCGAGTTCCACCACGGAGGTGCCCTCGGGGGTGGGGTCGGCCAGGGAGGCCAGCGCCGCGGAGCTGACCAGGTCCGGCTTCCGCACGCCCTCCAGGGGCACGAACTCGCTGGCCCGCCGGTTGCCGTGGGTGATGGTGCCGGTCTTGTCCAGCAGCAGGGTGGTCACGTCGCCGGCGGCCTCGACGGCGCGGCCGGACATGGCCAGCACGTTGTGCTGCACGAGGCGGTCCATGCCGGCGATGCCGATGGCGGACAGCAGGGCGCCGATGGTGGTGGGGATCAGGCACACGAGCAGCGCGACCAGGACGGGGACGCTGACCGGCGCCCCGGCGTAGGAGGCGATCGGGTGCAGGGTGAGGGCGACGACCACGAAGACGACCGACAGGCTCGCCAACAGGATGTTGAGCGCGATCTCGTTGGGGGTCTTCTGCCGCTCGGCGCCCTCGACCAGGGCGATCATCCTGTCGACGAAGGTCTCCCCCGGCCTGGACGTGATGCGGACGACGATCCGGTCCGAGAGCACGCGGGTGCCGCCGGTGACGGCGCTGCGGTCGCCGCCGGACTCGCGCACCACGGGCGCGGACTCCCCGGTGATCGCCGACTCGTCCACCGAGGCGATGCCCCAGACGATGTCGCCGTCGCCGGGAACCGGTTCTCCCGCCGAGACGGCCACGACGTCCCCGGGGCTGAGATCGGCCGAGGAGACGGGGCGTGTCCCGGTGTCCTCCGCGGAGGGGTCGGCCTCCGGGTCGTAGCCGACCACCAGGTTCGCCGCGGTACTGGTCCGGGTCCTGCGCAGGCTGTCGGCCTGGGCCCTGCCCCTGCCCTCGGCCACGGACTCGGCCAGGTTGGCGAAGACCACGGTCAGCCAGAGGCAGCCGGCGATCGCCCAGGTGAAGCCCGCCGGGATCGGCGAGCCCCCGGACGCCTCGGGGCCTCCGAAAAACGGTTCGGCGACCGCCATGGCCGTGGTGAGCGCGGCCCCGACCTCGACGACGAACATGACGGGGTTGCGGTACATGATCCGCGGGTCGAGCTTGCGCAGCGCCCCGGGGAGCGCGGCGGCGACCTGGGCCGGTCCGAACGCCCTGCGGCGGCCTCCGGTCGCGGGGTCGGCGCTCGGCGGCGCCTCGGCGACGGGTGGGCGGGATGTCGTGGTCATGGTCGGTTACAGTCCTTCCGCCAGGGGGCCCAGCGCGAGCACGGGGAAGTAGGTCAGGGCGGTCACCACGACGGTGACGCCGATCAGCAGGCCGACGAACTGCGGTCTGTGGGTGGGCAGGGTGCCGCCGGTCGCGGGCGCCTTGTCCTGGGCCGCGAGTGCGCCGGCCAGGGCGAGGACGAACACGATCGGGACGAACCGTCCCAGCAGCATGGCGATGCCCAGCGCGGTGTTGAACCAGGGCGTGTCCGCGGTCAGTCCGGCGAAGGCCGAGCCGTTGTTGTTGGACGCCGACGTGAACGCGTACAGCACCTCGGACAGGCCGTGGAGGCCGGGGTTGAGGATCGACGTCGCCTCCACGCCGGCGCGGACGGCGGGCACGGCGAAGCTGAGCGCCGTCCCCGCGAGGACCAGGGTCGGGGAGACGAGGATGTACAGGCTGGCGAGCTTGATCTCGCGCGGACCGATCCTCTTGCCGAGGTACTCCGGGGTGCGGCCGACCAGGAGGCCCCCGACGAAGACGGCCAGGAGGGCGAGCACCAGCATCCCGTAGAGGCCGGAGCCGACACCGCCGGGCGCGACCTCGCCGAGCATCATGTTGACCATAGGCACCATGCCGCCGAGGGCGGTGTAGGAGTCGAACATCGAGTTGACCGCGCCGGTCGAGGTCAGGGTGCTCGCCGAGCCGAACAGGGCGGAGGCGATGACGCCGAACCGCTGCTCCTTGCCCTCCAGCGCCGCTCCGGCGGCCTCGGGCGCCGCTCCGGCGCCGTTCAGCTCCAGGGCGGTGAGGGCGGTGAGGGAGACCACGAAGATCGCCGCCATGGCGGCGAGGACGGCGTAGCCCTGCCGGTGGTCGCCGACCATCCGGCCGAAGGTGCGCGGCAGCGAGAACGGGATCGCCAGCATGAGGACGATCTCGAACAGGTTGGTCCACGGCGAGGGGTTCTCGAACGGGTGCGCGGAGTTCGCGTTGAAGTAGCCGCCGCCGTTCGTGCCCAGGAGCTTGACCGCCTCCTGGGAGGCCGCCGTTCCGCCGGGGATCGTCTGCGTCGCGCCGGCGAGGGTCCGGACCTCGGTGGGGCCGCCGAGGTTCTGGACGACACCGCCCGCGATCAGGACCACGGCCGCGACCAGGGAGATCGGCAGGAGGATGCGCAGCGTTCCACGGGTGAGGTCGACCCAGAAGTTGCCGATCGTGCCCGAGCGGCGGCGCGCCAGTCCGCGGACCAGGGCGACGGCGACCGCGAGGCCCGCGGCGGCCGAGACGAAGTTCTGGACGGCCAGCCCGCCGAACTGCACGAGGTGGCCCACGGTCGCTTCCGGCGAGTACGACTGCCAGTTGGTGTTCGTCACGAACGACGCCGCGGTGCTGAACGCGAGCCCCTCGGGGACGGGCGGCAGCCCGAGGGAGAGGGGCAGGAACGCCTGGAGCCGCTGGAGCAGGTACAGGAACAGCAGGCCGACCGCGGAGAAGGCGAGCACCCCGCGCAGGTACGCCTGCCACGACTGCCCGGACGCCGGGTCCACTCCGATGAGCCGGTAGAAGCCCCGCTCGACCGCGAGGTCGCGGGGGGAGGTGAAGACGCGCGCCATGTACTCGCCGAGGGGCCGGTACAGCAGGGCGAGGACCAGCGCGACGGCGGCGGCGGGGAGGACCGCGAGGAGGACGGCCATCAGAACCGCTCCGGTTTGACGAGGGCGTACACGAGGTAGGCGACCGCGGCCGCCGCGAGCGCGGCCGCGAGGAGGTCGAAGGCGATCACAGCTTCGCGACCCCCCTGCCGATCACGCCGACCAGCGCGAAAGCGGCGAGCGCGGTGAGCACGTAGACGACGTCGAGCACGGGGCGACTCCCTGGGGTGAAGGGTGTGCCCCTCTGTCCGGGGCACGGGCCTCGAAGGCCTGAAACCCATACAAAACCCCTGGAACTGCGCCGATGCCGTTCCTAACGGCTTCCATGCGGAACCGGTGGTGAATCCTCACGGCATCCATGCGGCCCGTCGCCGTGCGGGACGCGGGGCCGGCCCCCGCACGGTGCCCTCCCCTGCGGAGCCGTGGCCCCGGACTCCCCGGAACACGGAACGGGGGCGCGGTCTCGACCGCGCCCCCGTTCACCCCGTCCGGATCCGCTCCGGCGCCCCCGTCACTGCTGACGGGCGTCCACCAGGTCGGGTTTCTTCCAGTCCGGGTCCGAGAAGTACTTCTTGGTCTCCGCGACGATGACCCCGCTGAGCACCAGCAGGCCGATGAGGTTGGGGACCGCCATCAGGCCGTTGGCCGCGTCGCTGAACGCCCAGGCGATGCTGAGGTCGGTCGTGGCGCCGACGTACACGACGAGGACGAACACGATGCGGAACGGGATGACCGCCTTGCGGCCGACCAGGTAGTCCAGGCAGCGCTCACCGTAGTAGGACCAGCCGACCAGCGTGGTGAAGGCGAAGAACATCAGGCTGATCGCCACGATGGCGCCGCCGACCGGGGCCAGCCCCGGCGAGATGGAGCCCAGGGCCTCGCTCATGGCCCAGTTGGTCATCAGGGCGCCGTCGCCCGTGTCCGCCTCGGCGTGCCAGGCGCCGGTGACGATGATGACCAGGCCCGTCATCGTCACGACGATGATGGTGTCGATGAAGGTCTGGGTCATGGAGACCATCGCCTGGCGGACCGGGTGCGCGGTCTTGGCCGCGGCGGCGGCGATGCCGCCGGTGCCCAGGCCCGACTCGTTCGAGAACATGCCGCGCGCCATGCCCTGCTGCATCGCGAGGATGAACGCCGAGCCCAGGAACCCTCCGACCGCGGAGGTGCCGGTGAAGGCGTCGGTGAAGATCAGGGCGATGGCCGCCGGGATCTCGGTGACGTAGACGGCCAGGACCACGAGGGCGGCCAGGACGTAGGCGATGATCATGAACGGCACGACGCCGGCGGCGAAGCGGCCGATGCTCTTGATGCCGCCGAGGATGACCGCGGCGACCAGCACGACCATGACGATCCCGGAGAGCCAGGTCGGCACGCCGAAGGTCGAGTCGAGCTGGCCCGCGACGGCGTTGGCCTGCGTCATGTTGCCGATGCCGAAGGAGGCCACGGCGCCGAAGAGCGCGAACAGGGTGCCGAGCACCAGGCCGAGTCTCGCCCCTCCGCTGCCGGGGCCGAACTTCTCGGCGAACCCGTGGCGCAGGTAGAACATCGGGCCGCCGCTCATCTCGCCCTTGGAGTCGGGGCGGCGGTACTTCACGCCGAGCAGGGCCTCGCTGTACTTGGTGGCCATGCCCAGGACGCCGGTGACCCACATCCAGAAGAGGGCTCCGGGGCCTCCGACGCCGATCGCCAGGGCCACGCCCGCGATGTTGCCGACGCCGACGGTGGCCGCGAGGGCGGTGCTGAGCGCCTGGTAGTGGGAGATGTCGCCCTTGGCCTGGCCGCCCTCGGTGCGGCGGATCAGCGCCAGCCACAGCGCGTGCCCGAGCACGCGGAACTGGAGCCCGCCCAGCCTGATGGTGAGGTAGACGCCCACGATCAGGAGCAGGGGTATCAGGAAGAACGGTCCCCACACGAAGGAAACGACGGCGTCCAGGATCGCCTGGATCGTATCGGTCATCAGAGTGTGTCTCCCTGTCGTCGATGGGTGGGCGCCCCCGGCGGGCCGGAGGCGGGTCCGAAGGCGTGCACGGAAGCGTTACAGGTGACGGTTACATCCGTGTCACGTGTTCCTGCCGCTACGGTCTCTGCTCACGCGCAGCGCCACCCGCACCGCGGTCCCCGGCCGTCCGGAGGGCCGGGCGGCGCCGCCGCGGCGACCAGTATCCCGCTCCGGGGGCGCGGGCACGCGCCCACGCGCGGCGGGTCCCGGGACGGTCCGCCGGGGCGGGCCGTGGAGCCCCGGGGCGGGGCACGCCGTGTCCCGTGCCCGTCGGAGCGGCGGGAGGGGGCCCTGCTGGCCGGTCCGCTGCCCGTGGCGGGAGCGGACCGGCCCGCGGCGGGCGACGGTCAGAAGATGCGGCCGCAGAACGGGGCGTCCGCCCGGTGCAGGGCCGCGTCCAGGCCGGCCACGGCGCCGGGGGTGTGCTCGGTGAGCAGGCCCGCGCGCAGGTACCCCTCCAGGGAGGTCTGCCCCAGGTAGGCGGCGCCCAGGTGCGACACGTCCAGGGAGACGTCCGGGGCGTCCTGCACGGCCTCCACCCGGGCTCCCCCGCGGTCGGCGCCGATCCTCCACCGGCCGGCGTTCCACGGCGCGTGGCGGTCGGCGACCTCCACCACCGCCTCCACCGGTGCCGCGTAGGAGCGCTCGGCGAGCGCCCCCGGCACGTCCACCAGCCGCATCCACAGGGACGTGTAGAGCGTGGGGACCACGCGGTCCCTGTCCACGACCAGGTGGCGCAGGGGGTTGTCCTCCGCCAGGAAGCCGAACCTGACCCTGCTCGTCAGGTCGCGGTTGAACAGGTGCTCGAACAGGGCCGTCCAGGCGGCGGGGGCGGTCGCCAGGACCTCCTCGACGTGCACCTCGCCACGGGCCCCGTCACCCGACCACTTGTTCAGGGTGCGGTAGAGGGCGTATCCCAGGGGGCCGTCCGGTCCGCTCACGACAGCGGCCAGCCTCGGGCTCTTCCCGTCGCGGGAGTCGGGCTTGTCCCGCAAGAACCTGTCCCACCAGTGGCTCCCGCGCTGGAACTGGCCGACCTGGGCCGCCGCCACCTCGCGGTGCACGAGCGCGAGGTCGTCGCGGACCCGGACGGGGTCGGCGAGCCGGACCCGCAGGGCGGGGTCCCGGGGCGCCTCCGGGCGCAGCACGCCGTACTGGCGCTGGACGGCCGTCTCCATCTCGGTCGCGGCCGGGCCGTAGCCGAAGCGGCCGTAGATGGCCCCCTCCGAGGCCCACAGGGCCGCGTACCTGCCGCCGGAGGCGCGGATGTCGGCCAGCTGCCGGCGCATCAGCGCGCTGAGCACGCCCCTGCGCCGGTACGTGGGCCACACGCCCACGGCGGTGACCCCCGCGACCGCGCGGGGCCCGCCGGGCAGCGCCATCTCGAAGGGGAAGTGGTTGGTGGCGCCCACGACCTCCTCCGCGTCCCCCTCCCCGTCGACCGCGACGAGGACGCGGTCGTACCCGACGGCGTCGTGCAGGGGGAAGGCGCGCTCCGCCATCGTGTCCGGGTCGTCGCCCGCGAGGAGGGCCTCGCCCACGACCCTGAGCACCTCGGGGAACTCGTCCCGGTCGGAGCCGCGCACGGTCCACGCGGGTCTCTCGGTCTCGGGGTTCTTCGTCATGCCGTTGCTACCGTTCTTCGTGTCTTCGCGGTCGGTCAGAAGTCCGTGGTGCACAGGGGTGCGCGGGGCACGTGCAGCGCGGTGTCCAGGCGGGCGGCCGCCCCCGGCGCGTGCTCGACGGCCAGGCCCGCGTCCACCAAGGCGGTCAGGGAACCGCCCCCCAGGTACACGGCGCCCAGGTGGGACACGTCCAGGGTCAGGTCGGGGGCCGCGTCGGCCGCGTCGGCGCGGGCTTCCCCGCCGCCGGCCCTGAGCCGCCAGCGCCCGGCGTTCCAGGGGGCGAACCGGTCGGTGACCTCCAGGACGGTGTCCAGGGGCGTGGCGTAGGAGCGTTCGGCCAGGGCGCCGGGGAGGTCCACCAGGCGTACCCACAGGGAGTCGAACTCCCGGCGCGCCAGTCGGCGCGGGTCGGCCAGCAGCACGGTGAGGATGTCGTCCTCGGCGAGGTTGTCCAGGTGCGCCGAGGAGACCAGGTCCCTGGAGAACAGGTGGTCGTACAGGGCGACCCCGGCCCGGGCCGTGGCCGCGACGACCTCCCGGACCCGGACCTCCCCCGTGGGGAGGCGGTCCTCCCACTTGTGCAGGACGCGGTAGAGGGCGTAGCCCTCGGCCCCGTCGGGGCCGCGCACGACGGCGGCGCGCAGCGGCCCGGCGCCCCGGCGGTCCCGCTCCTCGTCGTGCAGGAGCCATCCCCACCAGCCGGGCTTCCGGAGGATGTGGCCGTTGCGGGCGGAGGCCGTCCGGCGGTGCAGCTCCTCGATCTCGCCGCGGACGTGCCCGGGTTCGGTGAGGTCGACGGTGAGGGCCGGGTCGCGCGGGGCCCCGGGCCGCAGCGCGGCGTGGGCGAGCTGGACGGAGGCCTCGAACTGCCGGACGGCCGGGCCGTAGCCGAAGCGGCCGTAGATCGTGCCCTCCGAGGACCAGAGGACCGCGAGCTTCTCGCCGCGCTCGCGGACGTCGGCCAGCTGGCGCCGCATCAGCGCGCTGAGCACGCCCCTGCGCCGGTACGTGGGCCACACGCCCACGGCGGTGACCCCCGCGACCGCGCGGGGCCCGCCGGGCACGGTGAGGGTGAGCGAGTACGCCATGGTGGTGCCGACGATCCGCTCACCGTCCAGGGCGACCAGGGCGCGGTCGTACTCCGCGCTGGGGAAGTCCCGCTCCTCGCGGAGGAGCCTCTCCACCGGCAGGCCGATGGCCTCCGAGAAGACCGCCGCGAACTCGGGGTACTCCTGCTCCGTGCTTGTGCGCACGGCCCATCCCAGGTCGTCGTTGCGAGGGGGAACGGGGTGGTGAGCGCCTGCCATGGGCCGACCCTCTCAGCCGCGCCCGGCGCGGCGCCAGTGGTTTTCCGCGTGTCGGCGCGATCGTCCCC
>NZ_JBSHDN010000056.1:0-33991 GCF_053616335.1 Nocardiopsis sp. NPDC055824 | reverse complement strand
CTGCCCGTGCTCCCCACGGGCAGGGCGGCGCCGTCTCCCCTCAGGAACCGGCGGGCGCGCCCGCGCCGCGCAGGTGGGACATGCTGCCGTACAGGTCCTGGAGCCGCCGCACCTCCTCGGCGTCGACGAAGTGCGCGATGCCGCGGCCGTAGTCCTTGGCCGTCTCGACGGCGAACCGCACGGCGGTCTCCACGCTGCGCAGGTCGGTGGCCCCGGTGGCCGACCCGGCCACGGCGGTCTCGGTCACGATGGCCACGCCCACGACCGGCGCGGCGGTGGCCGTCGCCGGCTGCAGGATCGAGTTCACGTGGTAGACGCCGTTGCCGTACGGGGTGATGTCCTGCATGGTCAGCGGCATGACCACCGGGGCGCGGCCGGTGGTGCGGGAGACGATGTCCAGCAGGGTCTCCGGGACGCGGACGATCCACCCGTCGACCACGGCCGGGGTGATGGCGATGCCGTGGTGGTTGCACACCCGGTTGCCCTTGGTGGTGTCCACGGACAGGATCGCGTCCATGGCGGGCAGGACCTCGTGCCGGTTGCTGACGTCCTGGTCCACGACCGACCCCATGAACGGGACCGGGTCGTGGGGCTGGGTCGGGGCGTCGGGGTCGATGTGGGTGGCCACGACGACGTCGCCCGGGAGGGTGTCGCCCCGGCGGCGCATGTCCAGGAGCTTGGCGGCCGCGGCGACGGCGGTCAGGGCGCCGTCGCCGTCGCTGACGAAGCCGATCTGCTCCGGGCGCGCGCCCAGGCCGCCCAGGCGGCCGAGGATGCCCAGGGTGGGGGCCGAACCGCCCGACGACGCGCCGTCGGTGCCGGGGATCGTCACCCGGACGAAGTCGGTGGACCCCCCCTCGCCCGCGACGGTCTCGACGGCGACCTCGCCGTCGGCCGCCCCGTGGCGGCGCAGGTACTCCGCGACGGACGCCCCGTCCGCGGTCGGGGTGTCGAGCAGGTCGTGGGTCTCGATGACGTGGCTCCAGGACATGGGTGCCTCTCTCGGTCGGTGGCGGGCCGCCTGGCCCGGGCGGGCGGTACGACCGGTGCGGACACCGGTCGCGGCGGTCCTTCGGGACGGCGCCGGCCGCGCGTCCGGAGCGCGGCCGACGGGACTGTGCGGGGCGGGGTCAGCCGCCCGCGGCGCGCACGGCGGCCCTCGCCCCGGCGCGGACGGCGTCCACGACGGGGACACCGACCTCGTCGGCGAGCCGGGCGTACAGGCCGATGGTGGTCATGCCGGTGCACGCGAACATCAGGGTGTCCGCGCCCATGGCGACCAGGCGTTCGGCGGCCTCGACCGAGGCGGCGAACCCCGCCGCGGTGGCCAGGTCGCGGGTGCGCCGCACGCCCTCGGGCACGAGCGCGGCCACGCGCGCGGACCCGAGTACGGAGGTGACCGACTCCGGGGTGCGCGTGGTCAGGTCCAGGACGCCGATCCGTGAGCCCAGTTCCAGGGCCCTGCGGGCCGCGGACTCCCCGGCGCCGACCACGGGGACGCCGACCGCGGCGCGCGCCCGGGACAGCCCCGGGTCCGCGGCGCAGCTGACGAGCAGCGCGTCCACGCCGTCCTCGCGCTCCATGCGCACGGCCAGGTCGGCGACCTTGGCCGAGGCGAGCGCGAAGGTCGCGTCGTCGTGCACCCCGTCCGGCTGGTCGGGCAGGCACCGCGAGACGGTGCCCACGCCCAGCTCCTCCCGGATGACGCGGCCGTGGTCGTCCAGCCGCTCCCCGTCGTCGGTGGTGACCACCCGGATGACGCCGATCCTCATGCCGCCGCCTCCGCCCGCGCGTCGAGGGAGTCCAGGACCTCCGAGGCCAGGCGCACGCAGACCGACCGGGCCAGGACCACCGGCAGCCCCGAGGCGGCGGCCGCGCGGGCGCGCATCTCCTCCGTGTAGCCGATGCAGTCCAGCGCCAGGAGGTCGGCGCCCCCCTCGGCGAGGCGCCGCGCGGAGGCGGCGAGCTCCTCCGGGGTACCGGTGTAGGGGGAGCAGGCGTCGGTGAGGACCCGCGCCCCGGAGGGGAGGCGGCGGCCGAACTTCGTCTCGGTGTCCGCCCGCTGCTCGGGCAGGGGGCACACCACGCCCACGCACCCGGTGTCGCCGAGCAGGGCCGCGGCGCCGAAGGCGATCAGCCGGTCCGGGACGAAGAGCGGCTTGGCGTGCTCCAGCTCGGGGAAGGCGCCGGTACAGGCGAGCAGCACCGCGTCGACCCCGCGTTCCAGGTCCGCGAGGACGCCGGGCAGCCGCTCCATGACCAGGGACTCGCCCAGGACGACGGAGGAGCCGTCGGCCAGGCGGGTGGTCAGAGCGTGGTCGTCCGGCGCGACGGGCCGTGCCTCGATCTCGGCGCGGGTGAGGCCGTCGAGCACCCCGCGCTCGACGACGGCGGCCGTCGGGACCAGGGCGGTCAGCTCCGGCACCAGGTCCGGGCGCGGCGCCTGGCCGATGGTGAGGACTCCGAGACGTGTCATGGTTCCTCCAGGTTTCAGCGGCTGAAGATGGTGCCGACGGAGTGGACGGAGTCGCCCGCGATGAGGCCGGCGCCGACGAGGGCGATCTCCTGCTCGCCCTTCTCGCCGCGGCGGCGCTCCCACACGAGGCGGATCGCCAGCCCGGCCAGGACGAGCCATCCGGCGTTGGGCGTGGCCACGAGCAGGCCGGTGGCGAGCAGCACGCCCATCTGCCGGCGGGGCCCGCCCAGGAACTGCACGACGGCGCCGGGCACGGCCCACAGCGCGAGCTGGAGCAGGACGGACGGGTCGGTCAGGCCGGCCTCGATGGTGTCGGCGTAGACGATCGAGGTCGGCGGCACGGCCCCGTCCGCGAACAGGCCCTGCCACAGCAGCGCGACCATGCCGATCGCGACGGCGAACCCGATCATGGAGGAGAAGAGCTGCTGGCGGCGCCCGTCCAGCTCGTAGGCGGTGTAGGGGCGGCGGTCGCGGCGCAGGACCCAGCCCGCCTTGAAGTCGTAGCCCATGTCCGCGAAGGCGGGGCCGGTGGCCGCGCAGTAGCCGACGAGCAGGGCCAGCGGGACCCCCGGGATGCCCAGGGCCAGGCCCAGGATGAGGAAGATCAGGGTGACCGCGAAGGCGGGGAACCAGCCCGCGTGCATGGCGGCCAGGCCGACGATGAGCTCGTGGACCAGGGCGGCCACGGCGGCGAACAGGACGAACCCGACGATGCCCAGCCAGCTCATGTCCGACCAGATGCCGCCGGCGACCGCGAGCACGAGGGCGCCCAGGGCGAACAGGACGTAGCCCGAGCCCAGGGCCCGGCCCAGCGTGGCCCGGTCGACCGTGTAGGCCAGGGAGGGGTCGTCCTTGGCCGCCCGCTCGCGGGCCGCCTCGCGCTCGGCCTCCCGGCGGCCCTGCCGTCCGGCGAGGATGACGACGATCTGCACCAGGGCGACCACGCCCGCGCCGATCATCACCCCGTGCGGCACGTAGACCGCGTTGAGGTCGACCCCGATCACCGCGGGGGAGTACTGGGCGACGAGCAGGCCCACGGCGAACATCAGCAGCGCCCAGACGTTGCCGATCATCGCGATGCCCGCCGCCGACATCGGCATGCCCAGGAAGGACGCCCCGAGTCCCACGACGCCGCCGCCCACCAGGACGGCGGCCTGGCGCCCGCCCCTGTCCCCGGCCTTGATGGTCTCGGCTGCGGCGACCCCGGGGGGCCAGGCGGCGTCGGCCGGCAGGAACCGGGAGCCGAAGGCCTTGTACAGCACGAACACGTCGATGAGCAGGCCCAGGGACGCCCCCAGCAGCATCGGCCACACCAGGTCCGGCCGGCCGAAGAGGAACGGGATGGCGATCGGGGTGAGCAGCGAGTTCGCCGAGGCGAAGGTCGCGCCCGAGATCGACGACTGGATGAGGTTCTGCCGGTGCGTGTTGCGGAACGACCGCAGCCCCAGGAACCCGGCCCGGCCGATGAGCATGGCGACGACGGCGCCGATGACGCTCGTGTTGGGGGAGACGCCGAGCGTCGTGATCATGTGGATGCCGATGACCGCTCCGAGGAGGCTCACCAGGACGGTGACGATCACGACGACGGGCTCGAACGCCCGCGGATGGCGCGCGCCCTCCGAAGTCTGCGGTTCTGTGGACGAACCGTGTGCCGAGGGTTCCATGTGTGTCCTTCGGGGATGGCTCGCGTCCGGCGGGGACGGAGTGTCGCTGGTCAAAGGCCTGCGGGACGCGGATGCCGTGCCCCGGCCCGTCATGCACAGGCTGCCCCCCGTTCACCCGTCGGGGCAAAGGTTTCCCACTATGTGGGAGTTAAGATCACATTGCGATCCCTTGGAACAGGGGCCCCGGATCCGCGGCGCGCATAGGGTGAGCCCCATGTCCACCGGTCCCACGGAACGCACCGGCCCCCTCCAGACGGTCGACCGCGCGCTCGACGTCCTCCTCAGCTTCGACGAGTACCGGACGAGCTGGGGGGTCATGGAACTCGCCGAGGAGTTCGGCCTGGCCAGGTCGACCGCCCAGCGGCTCCTCGCCTCCCTCGCCGGCAAGGGGTTCCTGCGCGCCGACCCCGACACCCGCCGCTACGGCATGGGCCCCGCCATGTGGCGCATGGCCGGGCTGTGGGAGCGGTCCGGCGGTCTCTCCGCCCTGGCCGAGCCCCTGCTCGCCGAACTGGCCCGCGCCAGCGGGCGGACCTCCCTGTTCTGCGTCCCCGACGGGGCCCACGTGCGCTGCATCGCCGCCGTCAGCGGCTCCGAGGGGCCGCGCCGGTCGCACCCCTTCGTCGACGAGCTCTACCCCGCCCACGCGGGAGCCACCTCCCGCGCCTACTTCGCCTTCCTCGACCCGGCCGAGCGCAGGGCCCTGCTGGCGGGCCGCCCGTCCGCCCGCTTCTCCGACCTCACGCCGTTCGACGAGCGCGAGGTCGAGGAGCTCTTCGACACGGCCGTCGAGGAGGGGTATGCGATCTCCCAGGGCGAGTACGACGCCGCCTCCCGCGCGCTCGCCGTCCCCGTGTTCGGCGGCAAGCGCCCGGTCGGCTCCGTGTCCCTGGTCGAGAACAAGCACTCCGACCACGACGACGACCTGCTCGACCACCTGGCGCCGCTGCGCGCCTCCGCCGACGAGCTCACCGGGCTGCTCTCCAACCGGCGCCCGGCACCGCCCACCCGCAGGTGGAGACGGGGGCACGGCTCCCGCCCCTCCCCGCGCCCGACCACTCCCTGAAGGGGGACCATGCCCGAGCTGCTGCTCCTCTCCAACTCGACCAACCACGGCCGCGACTACCTCGACCACGCGTGGACGGACGTGGAGGCCTTCCTCGACGGCCGCGACGAGGTCGCGTTCGTGCCGTTCGCCGGGGGCGACCACGACGCCTACACCGCTTCGGTCGCCGAGGCCTTCGCCGCCCGCGGGGTCCGGGTCACCGGGGTCCCGGCCGACGCCGGGGCCGCGCGCGTCCTCGACGGCGCGCAGACGGTCTTCGTGGGCGGCGGCAACACGTTCCGCCTGGTGGCCACCCTCCAGCGCACCGGGATCATGGGGGAGCTGCGCGACCGCGTCCTGGCGGGCCTGCCCTACATGGGGGCGAGCGCGGGCACCAACATCACCGCCCCCACGCTGCGCACCACCAACGACATGCCCATCGTCGAGCCGGAGTCGTTCGCCGCGCTGGGGTTCGTGCCGTTCCAGATCAACCCGCACTACCTGGACGCCGACCCGCGGTCGACGCACAACGGCGAGACCCGCCTGACCCGGCTGACGGAGTTCCTGGAGGCCAACGACGTCGACGTGCTCGGCCTGCGGGAGGGCGTCCACCTGCGGGTGGAGGGCGCGGGGACGGACGTGGTCCGGGCGACTCTCGGCGGCGCCGCGGTGCAGCCGGACGCTCCGGGCCCGGCGATCGTCTTCCGCCGCGGCACGGAGCCCTTCGAGGTGTCGGGCGAGGTGACCGACCTGTTCGCCCGCACGCCCCGCTTCGACCACCCTGTCTGAGGCGGGCGGCGCGGGGGCTCCTCCGCCGCTTACCTGACACCGGGCGGGCCCCGACCGGCGGCGGAGGAGCTGTCGGCGGGCCGCCCGGCACGCACGCCCGGCGGCGGGCGCGGCCCGTGCCGTCAGGCCAGACCGGCCCTGCCGAACAGCGGGGCGTAGCCGGACGGCAGGTGGCTCAGGAGCTGGTTCAGCTCCCCGCCGGAGACGTTCTCGGCCACCGCCGTCAGGACCGCCCCCGCGTCGTGCCTCGCGGTGTCCTCCCGCGAGCCGGTCCGCTCCGCGACGCGGCGGCAGAACTCCTCGGTTCCGAAGGCGTGGGCCCCGGGCTGCCCGGCTTCCCGGAGTTCCGCCCCCAGCGGGTCCGGGAGCTGCGCGGCCAGCTTGTCGACGGACTCGTCCGGCAGGCGGGTCGCGAGCACGGCGAGCACCTCCTCCGTCACCTGCGCCGCCTCGCGGTTGTCCTGGTACTCCCCGAGCTCGCGTACCTCGGCCACAAACTCGTCGTAGCGCATGGTCCACCTCGCCTCACATCGGAGTCGGAACTGTTCTCCCTGTACGGGCCCCTGCCCGGGCGGGCGGGGGCCGAACCGCCTTCGCTCCGCGCGCTCGCTCCGCACCGGGTACGGGCCGGCCGGGGGCGGGACCGGGCCCCGAACCGCGGCGTTGCGCGCCCGGTCTTCCGCTGTTCCGGGTGATGCTTGTCCTGCGGCAAGCGGACAGGCGGGAGCCGCCGGGCGCGCAGACCACCTGGAGGAGACGGTGAGCACCACGCCGACGGACGGCATCGCCGTCCACTACCGTTTGACGCCCGCCGAGGCCGACGAGATCGGGTCGGCCCTGCGGGAGGCCGAGCCCTGCGGGCTTTCGCCCACGGACCCGGCGTTCTACGAGCGGAACTGGGCGCTCCACGACTCCCTGCCCCGCAGGCTCCGCCTGTTCCTGGAGCGGTTCCGACGCACGGAGGAGGCCGCGGCCTGCTGCGTCCACGGGTTCCCCGTGGACGACGGGACCGTCGGCCCGACGCCCCGGCACTGGAGCAGTGCGGACGCGGGCCCGACCCGCCCGCAGGAGCTCTTTCTGGCCGTGTGCGCCCTGGCCCTGGGGGACCCCTTCACCTGGGCCGCGCTCCAGGAGGGCAGGATGGTCCAGGACATCTTCCCGGTTCGGGGGGACGAGCTGCGCCAGAGCGGCCACGGCAGCGAGGCCCTCCTGGAGTTCCACACCGAGGACGGGTTCCACCCCGGCCGCGCCGACTACCTGCTGCTGTTCGGGATCCGCAACCGGGACGACGTCCCGACGGTCCTGTCCTCGGTGCGGGACGTGAAGCTGGACGCCGCGACCGCCCGTGTGCTCTCCGAGCCGCGTTTCCTGATCATGCCCGACGACGAGCACGTACGGCAGCTGCGCACGCACCACCCCGACGACCCCGCGCTGGAGCGCGTGCTCGAAATGCGGGACCGGCCCCAGCCCGTCCCCGTGCTGTTCGGCGCGGACGCGGCGCCGTACCTGCGCATCGACCGGCCATTCATGCGCTGCGTCGGCGACGACCCCGTCGCCGAGCGGGCGCTCGACGACCTCATGGAGGAGCTGGAGCGCGTGCAGCACTCCGTCGTCGTCGGCCCCGGGACGCTGATGGTGGTGGACAACTACCTGGCCGTCCACGGCCGCAAGCCGTTCCGCAGCCGCTACGACGGCACCGACCGCTGGCTGAAGCGGATGATCGTGAGCCGCGACATCCGCAGGTCGGCCGCGCACAGGATGCCGCAGAGCCGCAGGGTCCTGGCTTGACCGGCCGGGCCGCACCCCCGTCAGCGGGGTCGAGGGGCCGCCGCGTACGCGGCGAGACCGTCGGCCATGCCCTGCACGAAACGGGTCATGTACCACCGCCAGAAGGGGCCGGAGAACCGCAGTCTCGGCTCGAAGACCGCCGACCACGTGACGGCGGTGCCGCCCGTGCCCTCGGGCCGGAGCTCCACGGTGCCCCGGTAGGAGCGGAACGGGCCGTCCAGGGCCTCGTAGACGAAGCGGCGGTCGGTCTCCAGCTCGACGATGCGTTCCCGGACCACGGTGCTCCCGGTGCGGAAGACCCGGGTGTCACCGACCCGTTGCAGCTCCCCGGAACCGCCCCCCTCGACCTCGGCCGCGTCGATCGGCGACCACGACGGCCATGAGGCCGTGCGCAGGAGTGCGGAGAAGACGGCGCCGGGGCCCGCCTGCGAATGCGATGTCACGCTGTAGGTGGAGGTCACGGGTTCACGCCAGGACGCGGCGCCCGCTCCGGGCCATGCCCGGGATTGCCGTCCACCGGTCCGATCTTGCCGCGCGCCGAGGAAGGCACGCACCCCCGCCCGGAACGAACGGCCCCGTGTCGTCGCCGTGGGATACAACGGACGGATCCGCGTTCCACGACTGTCGTGAGGTACCCCCCGATGCGCCGTCCCGCACTGCCACTGCCCCCGGCCGACGACGCAGTGCGCGTGCACGGCATGCTGCTGATCCGCACCGACCACGGCGATGACGACGCCTGGGACGACGTGCTCGCCCGCATGGGCGACCTGCCGGGGCCGGTCGGTCCCCGCTCCGGCCACGGAACCCGGGCCGCGCCGGAGCAGGAGCCGATCCCCAAGCGCCTGGCCGTGGTGGACGACCCCGAGGAGGTCGGCAGAGCCCTGGGGCGGGACGAACCGGGGGTCCCCGAGCAGATGACCGCGGGGGTCGTGCCGGTCGCTGATGGGGAGACCATGCGCGAATCCCGGGCGCCCCGTCCTGGTGGTGCCCGTGGAGGACCGCGTCGGATGGGCCTTCCGGCTCGACCCCGACCTGGCCGGGACCATGGTGGTCGACCTGGTGATAGCCAACCAGGACATCGAGGACTACATGGGCCCCGACATCAGGGCGCACTTCCACGGCACGGCGTGACCCGTCGAACGGCAGGGGCGTAGTTGTGAGAGGAGAAACGCGGTTCCTCGAACTCTTCCGTTTCGCGGACCGGGTGCAGGGCGTCGCCGTCGAGGTCGAGCTCTCGGCACCTCGGAAAGCGGGGCAGGAGTGCTTCTTCGGCGCCCGCCTCGTGCTGGAGAGCGGCTTCGTCAACGGTCGACTCGGACTCACGTTGTCGTCCGGGGACCTGGACGACTGGGAGCGCTGCCTGGACGACCTTCACGCGGAGAACCGGGCCCTATGGCCCAGGGGCGACCGTACCGCCTGGCTGGAGGTGGTCCCCGAGGACCTGGTGGAGGTGATCGTGCACGACATGCCCTCGACGCAGATCGCGGTGTGCGTGCCGATCGACGTCGCCGAGGACTGGCTGGAGGAAAACCGGGCGCGGCTGGACCGGATCCGCGAGGCCCTCGGGTCGTGAGGCGTCGCCGCTCTCCTGGAGAGCGGCGACGCGTGCCAGGACCATTGCCCACCGCCTGAGTCCGGGTTCCGGTGCTGGTCCATAATTGCAATGCGGCGCCCACGGATCGCAGCGTCCCCTGGCGGAGGGGAGCAGGAAAGAGCCGATTATTCTTGCGGCGGGAGTTTCGTCAGGGTGAAGTCAATGAGGTTCCATGGATATCTTGCCGGGCTTCATGATGAATGGAGATTCCTGTGCAAGAGGCCTTTGGTCCGGGTTGAGAATGGGTGGGGAGTTTATTGGTGCGAGAGGTGTGGGCAAAATTCCGTCCGGAAACGTTCTTTGAGTTCGGTTTTCCTTATCCAGGGGAGATCTCGTACGGATGGCGTTCGGGGATCATGAGTACCCAAAGTCTCATGCAGGTCATCGACGAACTGGGTCGGAGGGATCTTTCCCTGCGGCCCGAAGAGCTGGAGATCTCCCTCCTCCTTCGCCTTGATGGTTGTTTTGGCTCTTTCCAGGGTGTTGGAAGAGGACTTGGGAGTGATTTACTAGTGAGCGACGAACTAGCGGATTTCGCCTCCCGGTTGAACCCGGAAACGCTTTCCTCCTTGCGGCAGGCTGGCTGGTACCACGGGCGACAACTCGACGTGTCCTCGGATATCCAGTCTTTGGAGGCACAGGGGTACACCCCGAGCCCATTGGCAACATTCTTCCTCAAATCCTTCCGAGGTCTGAAGATCGGACCGGCCCGTGAGGACGGCCCCAACTTCATCAACGGCGAACCGTTCTTCGTCGATGCCGTGGGGGCTGGCGGCAGGCATCAGGACGAATCCTCGGCGATCGGATCGGTACTCGGCGGCTCATGGTTTCCCGTCGGCTGGTGGCTCAGCTACTCGCATGTCTTCATGCGGCCGGACGGGGCTGTGGCCGCTTACGCGAACGGCCTGATCTGGAGTATCGGAAGCACACCCTACGAGGGCTTGGACCTTATGGTGAGCGCGGAACGCCCGTTGATCTGTGTTCATGCGCCCGAGGGGATGAAGCCGTGGCCCAAGTAGGGCTCAGGTGCCATACGGGAAGTGTGGATGATCAGTCAGAACAAAGCCCGAGGAGTAGTTCTCAGAAGGCAGTTCCCAGAACGTTCATCTGATTCCACGGGGTATAGTCTGGGAGCGTGAATTCGAAAGCCCCAACGGCAATGGCGCCGGTGGGGCTTTTGGGTGCCTTGACGGCAACGCCAACGGCGCCTGGCCCAACTCGCGCGGGTTCGTCGGCGGGTTCGTCGACGACCAGGCGGGACTGACACGTCTGGGCGCCCGCTCCTACGACTCGGGGCTGGGGTCGTTCATCTCACCGGGCCCGGTCGTGGACACGGCCGACCCCCAGCAGATGCACGGGTACGCCTACGCCAACAACAACCCGGTCACCTACACCGACCCCGACGGCCTGAAAGTCCGCAAGTTCCTGTCCGGCTTGAAGAGCCGCTTCAGTTCGATGAAGAACAAGGTCAGTAACGGTGCGCGCCGGACGTGGAATTCCAAGCCCTTCCGCAACATCAGGTCCAACATCCGCCAGCGGGCTACCAACTTCTCCAACAAGACCTATAACACTGTCCGGAGTATCTACCGGCGAGTTCCCCACCGCGATAAGATTTTCAACTTCACGGCTGGTGCGCACAGGACACTCAATACGTTCTCCCCGGCAACCATGGTGACCGAATGGGATTTCACGAAGATCGGTCTTCCTTCGCAGCAGGAGATCTATGCCCAACTAGGAGCGGATTCGAGCTCTGGCGCCTACAGGCTCGGCGAGGCTGTTCCTGAACTGTTGGTGCCAGGTGGATGGGCGGCCCGCGGAGCCCGGGGAGCGGCGAACCTGTTTGGCAGCCTTCGCGAGGACCGCAAGGACGACGCTCTTTCGTGTGCATTGGGCAACAGCTTCGTCAGGGGCACACGGGTCCTGATGGCCGACGGCTCCTACAAGCCGATCGAGGACGTCAAGATCGGTGATCAGGTGTGGGCCTCGGACCCCGAAACGGGGGAGGAGGGGCCGCGTACGGTTCTGGCCACCATCGTCGGTGAGGGTGTCAAGACCCTGGTCGAGATCACGGTCGAAACCGCGACGCAGATCGACGCCGGCACCCTGGGGCAAGGAGATTTGCCCGACGGTCCGTCGCGCCCGGGGCCGACGGTGCTGGGCGATGCGATCATTGCGACCGACGGTCACCCCTTCTGGGTCCCCCTGCTGGGCGAGTGGTTCGACGCCGTCGACCTGGTTCCTGGGATGTGGTTCCTGTCCTCCGAGGGAACTCTGGTTCAGGTCGCCGGTACTCGGGTCTGGACCGAACCGGAACGGGTCTACAACCTTACCGTCCAGGACCTGCACACGTACTATGTGCTGGCGGGTGCTGCCCCAGTCCTGGTTCACAATTGCAACGATGGCGGTTTCAAGTCCCCAGTTACAGCGGATGAGATAACAGAAATAAATCAGCGTTTTGGGGGAAGAACTGTTCTCAATGGATCCCCGCAAGGGTTGTTGTCAAACATGGATCGGTATGATGGTTTTTTCAACAAATCCGCCGTTGTGATTCGAGACATTGCCGGAGGGCATATGTTTGATAATGGCAACAAGCGTACTGCTCATGCTGTAGTCACAAATCTGATGGATAGAAATAACATCATGAGTGGCCCCACGAGTCAGGATCTTTGGGGGGTTATTTCGACGGTAAGTAACTCAAGGAGGCCTGGGCATACCAGAGACATCAGTGGTATTGCAGCCTTGCTGAGAGGGTACTAATGGAATCTCATGGGATTTTGGCGCTTCAGGAATTGATGGAAGTTCTTGGTGGGCTTGGGGTTACTGTTATTTTTAAGTCGGATCATGAGAGATTGGCTCTCGGGGAAGAGCCTTGGACTCTAGTGTTTTCTGGTCCTGGGCTGGGTGAGGATTCCTTTATTCGTGTCGATGGGGCAAGTTTGCGAGAGTGTATGGAATTCGCCCTTGGGGAATTGGGTCAAATTGAAGGAATTGGAAGCCTTCCGTCTCATTTAAATTCTGAAAATATTTTTGGCAAGGAAATTTGATTAATATTCGAAGCGCTGATGGTCTTTTTCTTTCACGTGAATTATTGGACTGTGGTCAAAATGGAAGGCGAGGTGATATCGAAATGGGTTATGGACTGCGGTGTCCTCAGTGATTTCATTGCATTTTTTATCTGCGCAGAGGATGGAGTGAGATGTCCGTGGCGTCGGCAGGGTGGTGAGGTACGCAGTGAGGTGATCCCAGCGACTTTGAAGTGGGACGAAAACGGCAAACCGAACCAGAGGGGAGGAATACCCGTTCCGCAGACATAGACGTGGAGCCCCAGGTAGAAGGCGAGGTGTCGAAACTTGCCGGGCTACCGTGAAAGGCTCCACGTGGTCACCTATAGTGCCATCCTCGACGTCCCCAGGGAAACCATCCTCTTCCTGGCCCGCCTCCTGGCCGCCGAACGCAAACTGCGCGGCACCCGCAACCGAACCCGTGCCCTGACCTGCTTCCACCAGGCAGTCATGGCCCTGTGCCACTTCCGCGACGGCACCGACCCCGCCACCCTGGCCCGCGACCACCACATCGGACGGTCCACCGCCTACCGCTACATCGACGAAGCCACCCAGGTCCTGGCCGACCAGGCCCCCGACCTGGACCACGCACTGAACAACGCCCACGAGGCGGGCGTGTCCCACCTGGTACTCGACGGCACGGTGATCGGCACCGACCGATGTTTGGAGAAGACGACCAGCGTCAAAGGAAAGAGCATCGACCTGTGGTACTCGGGAAAGGCCCGCCGCCACGGAGGCAACGTCCAAGGCGTCATGGAACCGGACGGGTTCCCCGTCTTCGTCAGCGACGTCGAGCCCGGATCAGTGAATGACCTGCCCGCGGCCCGTGCCCACGTGCTCGGCGCCCTCTACGCTGCGGCGGCCCGGGGCCTGCCGACGCTGGCCGATCTGGGATATCAGGGTGCCGGCATCGGCATCGTCACCCCCGTCAAGCAGCCGGGAGAGGGGCCGCCGCTGGCTTTGGACAACCGCGCCCTCAACAAGCTCCAACGGGGTGTGCGCTGTTTGGGCGAGCGCGGGTTCGCGCTGATCACCCAGCGGTGGCGGCTGCTGCAGCACATCACCGCCAGCCCCGGCAAGATCGGGGATATCGCCAGGGCCGCTCTCGTTCTCACGCACTTCGAGCATGGGCGCCTGGCATAAAACTCGCTGGGATCACCTCAGTGCAGCTGCCCCTTAGTGAAACGCGGTATCGGTTGAGTCAGGTAAAGACGGTGGCCGCAGTCTTGCTGGCCTTCGCTTGCTAGGTGCCGTTGTCAACAGGACTGAAGCCCGATTTACCGCTCGACGCTTCGACTACCTGTACCTGCGGCCCTGGTTGCGGCCGATGAGGAACCACAGGAGGGCGCCGATGAAGGGGGCGATGCACACGAAGATGAGCCAGACGATCTTCATGGCCCCGTCCACCCGCGATCCGAGGATGCTGAACACCGCGGCGACGATGAACACGACCACGGCCAGGCCCACCAGCAGGGCCATGATGAGGATGAAGGCCGTGATGCCGGTTTCCATGGTGGTCGCGTCGGCCAGTGCCAGCAGCGTCATGTCGTGCCCTTTCGGGGGTGGAGGTTCGAGTCGGTCCGTCCCTCCGGGACCGGTCGGCCCCGGGGAACGTTCTCCACGCTAGGTGCGGGGTCGCCTTCCCCACATCCACCTGCGGGCCCTACCGCTGCGGCGACCAAAGCGGTACCGGCACGGGCGCCCAGGGTGCTTTGGTCGGTGCGCGCACCGACTTTCGTCGGTGGCCGTGCCCCGGGCGGGGCCGGCCCCGCCCGTACCTCCCGGGGTCGGACTCGCCCCTTCCCCTCGTGGAGTCGCCGGCCTGACCTTAGAATCGGGTGATCCCGTCGGATGTCCGAGCGTGAGGGGTCCTGTCCATGGCCGCGTCGACCGATCTGACCGCGTCGTCCGAGTGGTGGCGGGGCCTGAACGAGGCCATGTCCGCCCGGCGCCCGCTGCCCAGGGTGCAGCCGCTGGTCAAGGAGCACCTGCGCTGGTACCCCAAGGCGGACGTCGCGCTGCTCAGCCGCGCCTACGCCGTCGCCGACCACCTGCACCGCGAGCAGAAGCGCAAGAGCGGCGAACCGTTCATCATCCACCCGCTCGCTGTCGCCACGATCCTCGCCGAGATGGGGCTGGACACCGCCACCCTGGTCGCCGCGCTCCTGCACGACACCGTGGAGGACACCCCCTTCAGCCTCGCCCACCTGGCCGCAGAGTTCGGGGCCGAGGTCGGGATCATGGTGGACGGGGTCACCAAGGTCGACCGGTCCATGTACGGCAGCGCGGCGGCGGGCGAGACGTTCCGCAAGATGGTCGTCGCGGCCAAGGACGACCTTCGAGTGCTCCTCATCAAGCTCGCGGACCGGGTCCACAACCTGCGCACCCTCCAGTTCCAGCCGCCCCACAAGCGCGCCAAGATCGCCCGGGGCACCCGGGAGCTGCTGATCCCGCTGGCGGAGCGGCTGGGGGTGTACCAGCTCAAACGGGAGCTGGAGGACCTGTGTTTCGAGTACCTGGAGACGGAGGACTTCGAGCGCGTGCGGGAGCGCACCGAACAGGTGCGCCGCTCCCACGAGCACGAGATCGACTCCCTGCGGGTGAGCCTGCGCGACGTGCTGCACGCGTTCCGGGTCAAGGCGGAGGTCGTGGTGCGCGAGCGGCACCTGTACTCCGTGTTCACCTCCGGCCTGCGCGCGGGCTCGGAGGTCGGCCCGGTGGCCACGGTCCGGTACGTGGTCGTGGTGCGCGGCGGGGAGCAGAACGCCTACCTGGCCCTGGGGGCGGTCCACGGCAGATGGCGCCCGGTGCCGAGAAGGTTCCGTGACTTCATCGCGATCCCCAAGTACAACCTGTACAAGGCCCTGCACACCACCGTCGTCACCGAGTCGGGCCGCCAGGTCCAGATCATCATCTGCGACCCCCACGCCCGCGAGGTGTCGGAGTACGGGATCATCGCGCAGATCCGCCAGGAGACCTCGAAGGACGGCCGCCTCCTCCAGGAGGGGCGGACCAGGGCCGACCCCGAGTGGCTGACGCGGCTGCTCGGCTGGCAGGAGCAGGCCAGCGCCGAGGACCTCCTCACGGGGGCGCGCACCGACCTGGCCGACACGATCACGGTGCTGACCGGCGAGGGCAGGGTCCTCACCCTCCCGGAGGGGGCGACCCCCGTGGACGTGGCCTACGCCTTGGGGGAGGAGACCGGCAACCACTTCTCCGCGGCCACGATCGACGGCCGCCTGGCCGGGCCTGCCGCGAGGGTCCGCGAGGGCGACACGGTGCGGATCGTCACCACCGACGAGCCCGCCCCGGACCGGGGATGGCTGGACTCGGTCAGGACGGGCGAGGCGCGGGTGGGCATCACCGCCTGGCACCGTGTCCGCGCCCGCGAGCGCGCCTCCGAGGACGGGAGGTGGCGGCTCGCCGAACTGCTGGGGCAGGACCGGCTGGTCGAGGCTGAGGCCGCCGGAAAGCTGATCGGGGTGGCCCGGCGCATGGGCCATCCCGACATGGAGGACCTGTACGTGGCCCTGGGGGAGGGGCGCCGCGCCCCCGAGGACGTCTCCGACAAGCTGTCCTGAGGGGGATGCGGCCCGGCTCCGGGCACGGCGGACCGCCCGGCGGGGAGGCCGGCGTCCGCTCGTCCCCCTGACCGGCGCTGAACCGTCGCAGGGAGCCCGTCCCGGCCCCGCGGACGTGCGACACGCCGGACTCCCGCGTCCCCCGTGACGCGCCCGCGCGTCGGAGGATGTACCCATGGAGAGCAAGCAGGACGAAGGTCAGGGCAGGGGGTACGAGGATGGTGACGATCCCATCCAGGTGTGCCTGGTCGGCGGGCCGCGTGCCTGGTCCGGCCTGGTGATGGAGGACGTCTTCACCCGCGACGAGATTCTCGGCGTGCCGTGGGAGGACCTGGGCGCGGACCTGGTGGTTCCGGGCGACGTGCGCCCCGATCCGCCGGTGGCCCGGTACCGGCCGCTGGACGGGACCGCGCGGTGGGTCTGGCACTTCACGGGGTGGGAGCCGCCCGAGGCGGAACCGGTGGCCGAGGCCCTGCCCGCCCGGCGCGTTCCGGAGAACGCCCCGCAGTGAGGCGTTCCGCCGTTCCGCGCACGCACCGTTGACGCGCCCGTCCGGAGCCTTCCGGGCGGGCGCGCCGCTGTCGCGGGCCGCGCTGCCCCGCCCGGCGCCGCGGTTCAGGTCCCGGCGGCGCGGAGCCGGAGGAGCTTGGCCAGGCCCCAGGCGACCAGCCCCGTGACCGCTCCGACGACCACCCCGGTCACCAGGCTGCCGACCACCGCGAAGCCGCGGATGACGACCGCGTGCGCCAGGGGCGGCAGGTCGGCGAGGTTGCCGCCGAGGGCCGGCGGGTCGCCCTCCCAGGCGACGTTCCACAGCAGCTGGTGTCCGAGCGCGAGGAACACGCCGTAGAACGCGCCCACGACGAGCAGGGTCAGGAACGGGTTCGGCACCCGGGCCAGCACGGCCGCGGCGATCCACACGACCAGCGGGACGAACACGAACAACGCGTTGACGAACGTCCCCTCCTGGATGAGGCCGAGGTCGTGCAGCACCACACGCGGCGCCGCGAGCAGGGCGAGCCCGATCAGGGCGATGAGGGGCAGGCCGAGGGTGGAGCGCTTCTGTTCGGTCATGCCACCGACGTTAGGGAAGACGCTCCCCCCGGGGCATCCGCGCCAGGTCTCGCCCGTGTACGTCGAGAAGCGGCCTCGGAGCCGCCCTCGCGGCCCCGGCGCGACGGCCCGGACCGCCTCTCCCCGCCGCGTCCGGAGCTCGGTGGCTCCCCCTCGGGCGGGACCGGACGCACGGTGCGGGCGCGGCGCCCGGCCGTCACCGGCCCAGGGCGATGGCCTGTGCCTCGACCTCGGCGGGCTCGGGGCCGTCGTCGACCCTGCGCAGCACCCGGCCTCCGAGGAGGACGATCAGCGCGGCCACGACGACCGAGCCCGCCGCCGCGTACATCGGGGCGCCCGGGGACAGGGCCGCGGCCAGTGCCGAGGCCGCGGGGGGCGCGGCCGCCCCGCCGAGGAAGCGGATCGCCGAGTAGGACGACGACGCCACCGGCCGGGGCAGGTCGCTGGCCTCCATCACCGACTCCGTCAGCACCGTGTTGAGCACGCCCAGCAGCAGCCCGCCGAGCACGACGCAGGTGATCAGGCCGGTCGTGGAGGAGATGAGGGCGCCCGCGGCGACCAGGTCGGCTGCCAGCAGGAGCAGGGTGGCCCACAGGACGCCCGTGCGGCGCCACCGCCGGGTCAGGACGGGCGCGACGAACACGGAGGTGACGGCGACGGCCAGTCCCCAGCCGAAGAAGGTGAGCCCGAGCCCCATCTCGTCCAGGCCCAGCGGGAAGGGCGTGTATGCCAGCAGCGCGAAGAAGCCGATGTTGTAGAACAGCGCGGTGAACGCCAGCACCAGGATGGCGGGCTCGCGCAGCGCCGTGAACGGCGCGGACAGCGGGACCGGCGCCGTCCTGGCGATGGTGTCGCTCCGCAGCAGGGTGGCGATCGTGACGAACCCGACCGCCATGAGCACGGCGGTGCCGAAGAACGGCCCGCGCCAGCTGACGCTGCCGAGCAGTCCGCCCATGAGCGGTCCGGTGGCGATGCCCAGTCCCAGGGACGCCTCGTAGAGGACGATCGCGGAGGAGGATCCGCCGCTGGCCGCGCCGACGATGGTGGCCAGGGCGGTGGAGATGAAGAAGGCGTTCCCGAGCCCCCAGCCGGCGCGGAAGCCGATCACGGACTCGACGTCGCCCGCGGCCCCCGCGGCGGCCGCGAAGACCACGATCAGGGCCAGTCCGAGCAGGAGGGTGCGCTTGGCCCCGATCCGGCTCGACACCCAGCTGGTCACGAGCATGGCCAGGCCGGTGACGAGCAGGTAGCTCGTGAACAGCAGCGAGGTCTGGGTCTGGGTGGCCTCCAGGCTGCGGGAGATCGCGGGAAGGATCGGGTCGACCAGCCCGATGCCCATGAACGCGATCACGGAGGCGAACGCCACCGCCCACACCGCGCGCGGCTGCCGGAGGATCGAGCCCTCCGTCCGGGGTGGTGCGTCACCCGCCCCGTGCGGGGTGGTGCGCTGGTTGTCTGTCTCCGCCACCATGTTTCGGAACTCCTGTCGGTCGTCGGTGGGGAGGACGGCGGCCGGTGCGGTCGGGGTCCTCGCGAGGATTCATATAGGTAACCTATGTTAATCCTCGGAGATTCCCGCCCGTGCCGGGAGGGTTCGGAGGAGGGCTTGGGAGAGGGGCGCGGACCAGGGGAAAAGTGCCCCGTTCAGGCCTCGCCGCGCCGCAGCCGGCCGTCCAGGAGCCGCACCGAGTCCGCCAGCAGGGTCCGCTCGTGCTCGGACAGGTCGGTGAACAGCGGGGTCAGCGCCGAGCCGATCCGGGACCTCCAGTCGTCCAGCGCCGCCTCCCCCTCGGCGGTCAGCTCGTGGAGGTTGGCGCGCCCGTCGTCGGGGTCCGGGCGGCGCTCGACGTACCCGGAGGAGAGCAGGGAATCGACGATCACCGTCATGGTGGGCTGGCGGACCCGGCAGTGGTCGGCCAGCACGCCCAGCCGCAGCGGGCCCTTCTCCCGCAGGACGCTGAGCGCACGCCAGGTCGCGGGCGAGGTGCGCTCCCCGGTCGCGTGGGCGGCGTAGCGGGCGAGGCGGTTGCTGATGTTGATCAGGCGGACCAGCAGCTCGGCGACCTCGTCGTCCTCGTGGCCCTCGTTGTTCCTCACGCGGCCAGGCTAGCCGCCGCGGCCCCCGGCCCCCGCCACGGCGGGAGGGCTGGGCCGGGCGCGCGGCGGCTGCGGCCGGCGGCTCCGTGGCCGCGTTCGCGCACGTGGCGGGACCCGCGGGCCGACCGGGACCGATGTCCGGTCCGCGGGGGTCGGGCCCCGCGCTGTCCGGAACCGGCCGCGGTCCCGGCGGCGGCCTCCGGCGAAGGGGCACGTGGTCAGCCCTCGGCGGTGAGCCCCGCGTCGTGGGCGATGAGGGCCGCCTGGACCCGGTTGCGCACCCCGAGCCGGGTGAGGACCGCGCTGACGTGGGTCTTCACGGTGTCCTCCGCCAGGTGCAGGGCGCGGCCCACCTCCGCGTTGGACATCCCCGCCCCCACCAGCGCCAGGACCTGCCGCTCCCGCGGGGTGAGGGCGCCCAGTCGCTCCTCGGCCGCCTCCGCGCGGAACTCCCTCCGGCTGCGGAAACCCGCGACGACCCGGCCGGTGACCTTCGGCGACAGGAACGCGCCGCCCTCGGCGACGGTCCGCACCCCCGTGATGAGTTCGCGCGGAGGGGCCGCCTTGAGCAGGAAGCCGTTGGCCCCTCCGTCCAGCGCCCTGGCCACGTAGTCGTCCTGGCCGAACGTCGTCAGCATGGCGATCGCGGTCGAAGGGCAGGCGCGGCGGATCGCCTCCACGGCGGTGAAGCCGTCCGCGCCGGGCATCTGGATGTCCAGCAGCGCCACGTCGGGGTGTTCGCGGCGGGCGAGCGCCACGGCCCCGTTCCCGTCGCGGGCCTGCGCGACGACGGTGATGCCGGGGTCGGAGGAGAGGATGGCGGCGATCCCCGCGCGGATGAGGGGTTCGTCGTCGGCCAGCAGGACGCGGATCACCGGCCACCGCCCCCCTGGTCCTCCGTGCCGCCTCCGGAGCCCGTCGGGACCGCGTCCTTGTCGACGAGGCGGCCCTGCGCGAAGCACAGCCGGTAGGCGTCCGACCCGGAGCCCGGCAGGGCCGTCCGGGAGCGGTAGTGGTCGCAGGTCCATCCGCTCGGCACCGGTCCCGTGGACGGCGGGTCGAGCATGGTGGACGGCGGGAGCACCGGCGCGACCGCGGACCGCGGGTCCCCGACCCGCAGCGACGCGAAGTCGGCCGGGTCCAGGACCGCGCGGCAGGAGGCCAGGGCGTAGTACCCGGCCCACACGACGACCAGGGCCGCCACCAGGGCGGCGGGGACCGCGACGGCCGCAGCCAGCGCCCTCCCGGTGCGGCTCCGGCTCCGCTCCCGCTGCCGCGCGGACTCGGGGGCGGAGGGGAGCGGCACCGGGGCGGGGACGGGGGAGTGGAGGTCCGGGCCGGAGGATGCGGGCTGGGCCGGGAGGCGTGCGGTGAGCGTGAACCCGGCGCCCGTCGACGCCGGCCCGCCGGTCCGCGTCGGCCCGGAGTCGAGGGTTCCGCCGGCGGCGCGCACCCGCGCGCGCAGCGCGGCGAGGCCGGACCCGCCGGAGGCCAGGACGGGCACCTCGGTCGCGGGGCCGTTGGCCACGGAGACCGTGTAGCCCTCAGCGGGGCCCGGAGCCGGTTCGTCGGTGGCGGCGTCGGCGGCCCCGGGGGCGTCGGCGCCGGACGTCTGCGTCCCGAGCCGGTCCACCCGCACGGCCACCGGTGCGCCCGGCGCGTGCTTGGCGCTGTTGGTCAGCCCCTCCCGCACCACGGCGTACACCAGGGCGCGCACCTCGGCGGGCATCCCCTCCCACAGCCGCCCACCGGCCAGGCCGACCTCCAGGGAGGCGTTCCGGGCGTGCCCGACGAGACCGGCCAGATCGCCGTCGCCGGTCCCGGGCTCGGTAGGCTCCGCGTCCCCGGACTGGAGGAGCCCGATGATCTCCTGCAGGCGCTCGACCGCACCGATCGCCCCCGCGCCGAGTTCGGCCACCCCGCGCCGGTAGTCCTCCGCGCCCAGCCCGGGCGCGACCTCCAGGGCTCCGGCGCGCACGGCGATCAGGCTGAGCTCGTGGCCCAGGGAGTCGTGCATCCGCGCCGCGATCCGCTCGCGCTCCCGGACGCGTTCGCGCTCGGCCGCCACCGACCGCTCCCGTTCGAGGAGTTCGGCGCGCCGCCAGCCGAGCCCGGCGGAGTCCGAGCGCACCCGCAGGTACCGGCCCACCAGCCACGGCAGCACCACGCACACGACCGCGAGCACGCCCCTGGCCAGGGCGGAGGTCGCGTCCTGACCCAGGGCGAGGACGGCGGCCGGCTGGATCAGGAACGCGACCGCCACGCCCCCGGCGGACACCCGCCCCCGTAGGTTCCAGCCCGCTGCCAGGGCCGGCGCGGCCAGGGCGACGCCGCTCCCGGCCAGGGCCGTGGCGGCGGTGAGCGGCACGAGGCAGCTCAGACCCGAGGCCAGGACGACGGCGGACAGGAGGGCTCCCCGGGCCGCGCGGCCCTTCGCGCCACCGCCCGCACAGCCCCCGTGACCAGGGTCCTGCGTCCTGGGTCCCGCCGTCTTTCGCACAGCGGTCAGGCTACAGAACGGCCGGCGGGCACGGCCTCACCCGAAAGTGCCGGTTCCGGGGAGGCCGGCGCCACGTCGGGGGCGGGGCCGCCCCTGCGTTCGGACACGTTCGGGTGAGGTGTGCGGGGCCGCACGGGGCCTAACGTCCCACTGGTCCGCGACGGGCGGGCGCACCACGGCCTCGGGAGAGCACGATGAAGGACACCGGCGGCACCACCGCGAACCAGGACGCGGGAGGCCGCGACCCGGCCGCACCGGCGGGACCGCACGACCGGGGACCCGGCCCGAGGCGGACGTCCCGCGCGGGAGCGGTCCTCGCCCTGGCCACCGCCGCCGCCCTCGCCCTGGGCGGGCCCGCGGCCGCAGCCCCGGTGGACGGCGTCCCCGAGGGGGCGGTCGCGGCGCAGAACCCGGTGCTGGGATCCGGTCCCGCTCCGGGCGGGAGCGCGGACGGCGGCCCGGAGGACCCGACCGGCGGGCCGGACCCGGCCGCGGAGGCCGACGACCGGGACACCGGCCCCGGCGATGACGAGACCGGCGGCGTGGACGCGGCGGAGCTGGACGCCTTCATCGCCGCCCACCTCGAACGCGTCGGCCTGCCGGGGGCGACCGTCGCGGTCACGCGCGGGGACCGGGTCGTGCACACGGGCGGCTACGGGCACGACGGGAACGGCGAGCCCCTGCGCGCGGACTCGCCCATGCGCATCGCCTCCCTCAGCAAGTCGATGACCGCCCTCGCCGTCATGCAGCTGGTGGAGGACGGCGCCGTCGGCCTGGACGACCCGGTCCGCGACCACCTGCCCGAGTTCACCACCGCCGACCCGCGCAGCGACCTGATCACCGTCCGCCGGCTCCTCGACCAGAGCTCGGGCATGTCCGACCGGGGACACCCCGACGTCGCCGGATCCCCGCAGCCCGCCACCCTCACCGAGGCGGTGGCCCGCCTGCGCGACGCCGAGCTCACGTCGGCGCCGGGGGAGCGGTGGCAGTACCACAACCCCAACTACCAGGTGGCGGCCCGCCTGGTGGAGGTCGTGGCCGGGGAGCCCTTCGCCGAGTACCTGGAACGGCACGTGTTCGCCCCGGCGGGCATGGCCGACACCCGGTCCTCCGGCCCGGACGCCCCCGGCCCGGGGGCGCCCGGCGGCGCGCGCCCCGAACCCGCGCCGGGGCACATCCGCGCCTTCGGTGCCAACGTCCCCGTCGCCGAACCGCCCGCGTTCGGGACCGGATCCGGGGACGTCGTCTCGACCGCGGAGGACATGGCCAGTTGGCTGATCCTCCAGACCGGCGGCGGGAGGGCGCCCGGTGGCGAACGGCTGCTCTCCGCCGCAGCGGTGGAGCTGACGCACACCCCGTCCGCGCCCGGAGGCCGGTACGGCCTCGGATGGATGCGGCGCGGACCGGCCGACGGCGCCTCCGGCACACAGGTCTGGCACGGCGGGGTGGTGTCCACGTACAGCTCCTACCAGGTGCTCGTCCCCGGAACCGGATACGGCGTCGTGGCGCTGTTCAACAGCGGGATCACCCTCACCGAGAACGACACGTGGGGCCTGGTCGAGGGGGTCCTCGACCTGACCGAGGGCAGGACACCGGCGGGGGCGGGCTCGTCCCTGTGGAAGGTCGACGCCGCCTTCGGGGCTGCCACGCTGACCGTGGCGGGGCTGGGCGTGCTCGGGGTGCGCCGGGCCGGGGCCTGGGCCGGGAGGCGGGCGGTCCTGCCCCGCTGGCGGACCGCGCTGCGGCTGCTGCCCTACGCCCTGCCTCCCCTCCTGCTCCCCCTGGTCAACCCGGTCATCACCTGGGTGATGGGCGGGCGGGAGGGCACCTGGCTCCAGCGGTTCTACGGGATCCCGGCCGAACTGACCTTCGTCGCCGCCACCGCCCTGGTGTGCCTGGCGGTCCTCGCCGCCCGGACCGTGAAGCTCGTCCGCGCCGCCGGAGGACCTGCGGGAGCGGTCGGCGCCGCCGCCGTCCCGGCCCCGTCCGGCCCGGCCGACGGCGCCGGGAGGACCGGATGGTAGAACTACCGCGTACGCGGGGTGAGCCGGGCGGTCGACGGGGCCGGACGGGCCCCGCACCGACAGACCCGGGAGGGCACCCGTGAGTGACGACCTGTCCGTGAGCGTGGACGGTCACGTCGGCGTCCTGGAGTTCCGGCGCCCGCCCAACAACCACTTCGACCTGGCGCTCCTGCGCGACCTCGCGGACGCCGCCGCCGAACTGGAGGGCGCGCGCGGGTGCCGCGCCATCGTCCTGTGCTCCGAGGGCCGGCACTTCTGCGCCGGGGTGGACTTCGGCGGCGAGGGGGTCGGGCCCGACCCGGCCTCCACCCTGAAGGCCGTCTACGCGGAGGGGCTGCGGCTGTTCTCCCTCGCCGTGCCCGTGGTCGCGGCGGTGCAGGGCGCGGCGGTCGGGGGCGGCCTCGGCGTGGCGTGCGCCGCCGACTTCCGCGTCGCCGCGCCCTCGACCAGGTTCCACGCCAACTTCGGGGCGCTCGGCATCCACCAGGGCTTCGGCCTCAGCGCCTCCCTGCCCCGGATCATCGGCGCGCAGGGCGCCGCCGAGATGCTGTACACCGCCCGGCGGGTCGGCGGCGAGAGGGCCCTCGCCCTCGGCCTCGCCGACCGGTTGGTCGAGGACGGTGCGGTGCGCGGGGCCGCCGTGGCCTTCGCGCACGAGATCGCCGCCGGGGCGCCGCTGGCCGTGCGGTCGATGCGGGAGACCCTGCGCGCGGGGTACACGGACGAGGTCCGCGCGGCCATGGAGCGCGAGATCGCCGAGCAGACGCGGCTGCTCGCGACGGGGGACAGCGAGGCCGGCATCGCGGCCTCGCTGGCGCGGACCGCGCCCGTGTTCACGGGGCGTTAGCGCCGCGCCGGACGGCGGGACGGCTACCCTGGCGTGCCATGCGCCTGCTCATCATCTCCGACACCCACCTGCCCAAGCGCGCCCGCGACCTGCCCCGGCAGGTGTGGGCGCAGGTCGAGCGCGCCGACGCGGTCGTCCACGCGGGGGACTGGTGCGTCCCCGAGGCGCTCGACGCACTGGAGGCGCGTGCCGCGCGGGTGGTGGGCGTCCACGGCAACAACGACGGCCCCGAACTGCGCGCACGCCTGCCCGAGGTGGCGAGGGCGACCCTGGGCGGCGTCCGGTTCGCGGTCGTCCACGAGACGGGGCAGGCGGCGGGCCGGGAGAAGCGGTGCGCCGAGCGCTTCCCCGACACCGACGTCCTCGTCTTCGGCCACTCGCACATCCCGTGGGACACGCGCGCGGAGACCGGGCTGCGGCTGCTCAACCCGGGCTCTCCCACGGACCGCCGGCGCCAGCCGCACCACACCTACATGACGGCGGAGGCGGCCGACGGGGTCCTCTCCGAGGTCCGGCTGCACCGGGTCGACCCCGCCTGAGCGGGGCCGGCCCGGCGTGGCCGGCGCCCGGTCCGCGGTCACGGGGTGATCCGCCCGGCGATGGCGGGGCCCTCCCGCGCGATCCAGGCCTCGGCGCGGGGCATGCGGTCCCTGACGCCCTCCTCCCACATGCGGCGGAAGACCGGGTCGCTCGCGGCGGCGGCCCGGGCCCTCCGGTGGAAGCGGTGGATCATCCGTGTCGCCAGGGGCACCAGTTCCGCGCGCTGGCGCCCGGACGCCCCGTAGGCGTCGACGAAGACGGCGACCCGGCGGGCCGGGTCGAGGCCGGCGAAGGCGGGGGCCCGGTCCCGGGGGTCGAGCAGCGGCACCCACCAGTAGAGGGCGTTGGCGATCTCGTAGAGGCGGGTGGTGGGCCGGGCGAGGTCGAAGTCGATGAGGGCGGCGGGCAGGCCCTCGCGGAAGACGACGTTGCCGGGGCAGTAGTCGCGGTGGCCGACCAGTTCGGGTTCCCCCTCCACCGGGGCGTCGTCGACGGCGGCGGTTCCGGGGATGCCGCCCCAGACCGCGTCCGCCGGCGGAACCCAGCCGTCGGCGGCCCCGTGCAGCCGCCGGATCAGCTGCGCCAGCGCGACCAGGACGTCCTCGCCCGCGGCGGCGGCGGGCAGCGGTTCCCGTGGGACGTCGCCGGGGACGTAGGTCAGCACCTCGCGGCCCTGCCCGTCGACGCCGAGCGGCACCGGCGCGGCGGTGAAACCGGCCCGGTGCAGGTGGGCGAGGTAGGCCTGGACCGTGGCGGTGAACGGCCGGACCGGGCGCCGGACCGTGTCGCCCACGCGCACGATGCCGGGGGTGACGCCGTCGCCGACCAGGGGCTCGGCGGGTCGGCCGTCGTGCTCGTCGCGGAACCGGTCGGTCATGGGGCGCCTCCGTTGGTCCGGTGGGAACGCGGGACCGCTCGCCTGCCGCCGGGGCGCAGGGAGCGGGGAAACCGCTCCGATGCTCCCCGAGCCCCCGGCCCCTGTCCAGCCGGACACCGGGGAGTGGCCGGGAGGAGGACACGGTGCTCGGCGCGGGCCCTCCGCCACGGCGTCGGACGGACTCCGGCCGCCCGACCGGTCCTCGCCGTGCGGGCGGGGACCGGACGGGCCGCTCGTACGGCCGGGGCGCCGGGGTCAGGGCCGGGTGGCGCGCAGCATGCGCAGCTGGCCGATCTCGGCGGCGTTCTTCATCAGCTCGGCGTTGACCCACGCGACCGTGTGGGCGACGGTCAGGCCGGAGCCGGGCGGCCACGGGAAGGGAGCGGGCGCGTCGAGGTCCTCGGCCCCCAGCCCGTCCAGCGCCTCCAGCCACTCCGTGCGCAGGCCGCGCAGCCACGCGACGGCCTCGTCGGCGCCGGGCCAGACCACGTCCTCCCGGTCCCGCGGGGTGCGCCCCCGCAGGTGGTCGAGGGTCACCGCCCACCACCAGCCGATGTGCCAGGTGACCCAGGCGACGGTCGGGACGGGCACGGGGTCGGGCTCGGTGTCCGCCCAGTCCGGGGTCCACACCCCGTCCTCCCCACGGCGGACGGTCCAGCAGAGGGGGCCGGGTTCCCAGAGGAAGTCGCCGGGCTCCAGGCGCTCCAGGTGGTACTCGAACAGCGACCAGGTGAGGTCGAACTGCCAGCGCAGCAGTTCGCGGGGTGTCTCGGGCATGGGGAACACCCTGGCACAGGACGCCCTCCGGACCGAAGCGGTTTTCGGGCGGGCCGCCCCTGGACCGGGAACCCCTCCTCCGCCGGAGCGCGGACCGGTCGGGGCGGCGCAGTGGACGCACTCGGGCGCTTGCCAAGGGTTTTCGGATGTATTGACCGCATTGTCCGCCGACCTGGAATGCCAGACGGCAAGCCGGGAGTCACCGCGCGAATGCTCGGGGTAGTGGCCGGGGTAGGAACACCCCACGGGCCCGAGATCCGGAGCCCGGGCCCGCCCGCCCGGGCCACCGGACACCCCGGGGGCGCCGAGGAGGACTCCCCTCCACCCGAGGCGTCTTCGGGGCCTTCCGGCCCCGCCCCCTCCGCACCGTGGCCGCTCCCCGGGGGCGCAAGGCCGCACGGTCCCCGGCCCCTCGGAGGAGCGATCACGGGAAACCGGGGGCGGAGGATTCCCGCCCCGGTCCTCCCGGCCGGGCCGCGGGGGGACGGCCCGCAGAGCGGCGAGGGCGTCCCGTGGAGGGACCTCCCCGGGACCTGGCGGCTTGCGGTTGACGTAGCGTCAACTCCTAGCGTCGTCTGCGGGCCGGACGGACCGGCCCGACGAGGGGGGACACGATGTCCTGGCCGATCGGGGACCTGTGCCGGATGAGCGGGGTCACCTCGCGCACCCTGCGGCACTACCACCGGATCGGGCTGCTCGAACCGGAGCGGACGGGCCCAGGCGGCATCCGCCACTACGGTCGGGGCGAACTCCTGCGGCTCCAGCGCATCCTCGTGATGCGCGAGCTGGGCATGGGGCTCGCCGACATCGCCCGGGTCCTGGACGAGAGGACGGGCGAGGCGGACGCACTCCGCGCCCACCTGCGCGACCTCTTGGCCGAACGGGACCGCATCGACACCCTCGTCGACACCGTGCGCCGCACCATCGGCGCACTGGAGGAGGACGACGGCATGCACGACGTCGACAGGCCCGAGGAGCTGTTCGCCGGGTTCGACACCACCGCCTACGCCGAGCGGGCCCGCGCCGAGTGGCCCCGCGAGTGGGAGCAGGCCCGGCGGGCGTCCGAGGCGCTGACCGGGGAGGACCGCGACCGGCAGCAGGCGGAGCTCGCCGCGCGGATGAGGTGCATGGCCGACCACCTCGCCGCCGGGACCCCGCCCGCCGACCAGGCGGTGCAGGCGGAGGTGCACGCCCACTTTCTGGAGGTGAGCCGGATGTGGACGCCCGACGCGGGCGCGTTCGAGAACCTGGGCCGCGTCTACGCCGAGGAGGGCGCCTGGCGCGCGGTGTACGAGCGCGTCGCGCCGGGCCTGGCCGAGTACCAGCGCGACGCGATGGCGGTCTACGCACGCGAGCGGCTGGCCGGCCCCGGGGCCCGGCGCGAAACGGGCGGCGGGGGCCCGGGTCGAGGGGAGGCGCGCACGTGATCCCCGCGCACTGGCGCCCCCACCTGCGGCAGGAGGACGGGGAGGTGCTCGGCTACCTCGAACCCGTGGACGGGGGCGGGTACCGTCCCGTCACGCCCTTCGGCCATCCGGCGGGCCGGGCGGGGGAGGAGGGCGCCGCCCGCGCCGTCCTGGACTCCCTGGGCCTGGCCTACCTGGCGGAGCCGTGGCTGTTCACCCTCCCTGGCCGGGAGGAGCCGGTCGCCGTGCGGATCGTGGAGGTCGGCCCCGACCGCATGCGGGTGGCCAACGCCGACCACGGCTACGAGGAGGCCGACATCGGGCACGTCTTCGTCCTGGACGTGCCGGAGCCGGGGCGCCTGAGGGCCGCCCGCGGCTGAGCCGCCGCCGGGCGGGAGGACGGCGGACCCCGCCCCGCCGGTACCTTCGGGCCGTGGGCCCGACGGGACCGGACGCGGGGTCCGTCCCGGCGGGGGACGTCGGACCAGGAGCGGGAGCGGATGCGGATCACGGTGACCGAGGTGGACGGCGCGGCGACGGTCCGGTTCCGGTGCGCGGCCGGAGCGGCCACGGGCCGGTGGGCGGGCCCGGCGCCGCCCGTGCCCGGGGAGCACGATGTGGAGCTGGACGTGGCCGAGGAGGTCGTGTTCGCCCGGGCGGAGCCGGGGCGCGATCGCGTCGAGGACGCTCCGGACGGCTCCGGGGCCGTGCTGGTCGTGGGACGCGTCGAGCAGGCCGGGACGGGGGCGGACGCCGTCGTGGTCCTGCGGGTGGGCGGCGGCCTCCTCCTGCTGGAGGCGTGCGGGGCCGTGCCCTCCGCCGGGGACCGGGTCGGTTTCACCGCGGCGGAGCTCCGCCTGTACCCGACGGGGGTGTAGAGGGCCTCCGGCCGGAAGGCTGCTCGCGGACGGAGGCCCTGCGTCCGGCGTGCGCCTGCGCCACCGTCGCCGCCGCCCGGCACAGGTCCCTGTGCCCGGCGGGAGCGCCCGCCCGCGCCTCGTGCGCGGGGGCGGGCGCTCCCAGGGCCGTCGACGCCCTTCCGACGGGTCCTAGAGCACGTCGGGCGAGACGTCCAGGACGGTGCGGTCGCGGGAGGCCACCAGGTCGAACTGCGGTCCGGTCCGGGGCAGCTCGTGGCGGAAGAAGTACGCCGCGGCCGCGCGCTTGCCCTCGTAGAAGTCCCCCGCCCTGCCGTGCGCGGCCACCAGCTGCTCCAGCCACAGCCACGCCACCACCACGTGGCCCACCGCCTCCAGGTAGGGGGTGGCGTTGGCCAGCGCCACCGCGGGGTCGCCCCCGGCCCAGGCGGAGGCGGCCGTCTCCGTCGTCCGCGCCAGGGCGGCCGACAGCAGGCCGGCGTACACGGCCTCGTCCCCGCCCAGCTCCCGGGCGCGGTCGGCGGTCCGCTGCGCGGTCTCCACCAGCAGCGCCAGCCGCGCGCCGCCGTCCTGGACGGCCTTGCGGCCCAGCAGGTCCAGGGCCTGGATGCCGTGGGTGCCCTCGTGGATCGGGTTGAGCCGGTTGTCCCGGTAGTGCTGCTCCACGTCGTACTCGCGCGTGTACCCGTACCCGCCGTGCACCTGGATGGCCAGGCTGTTGGCCTCCACGCACCACTGGGAGGGCCAGCTCTTGGCGATCGGCGTGAGGACGTCCAGGAGCAGGTTCGCGCGCTCGCGCCCGGCGTCGTCGTCGGTGCTCGCCGCCTCGTCGACCAGCCGCGCGCAGTACAGCACCAGGGCGAGGGCGCCCTCCACGTAGCTCTTCTGGGCGAGCAGCATCCGCCGCACGTCGGTGTGGCCGATGATCGGCACCTGCGGCCGGGCGGGGTCCTTGTCGCCGAGCGGGCGCCCCTGGAGCCGTTCGCGCGCGTAGGCCAGCGACTTCAGGTACCCGGTGTAGCCGACGGCCGCGGCGCCGGCGCCCACGCCGATCCGTGCGCCGTTCATCATGTGGAACATGTACCGCAGGCCCTGGTGGGGTTCGCCCACCAGGTAGCCGACCGCGCCGGCCCGGCCGCCCGGCGTGTGCGCCCCCTCGCCGAAGTTGAGCAGGGCGTTGACGGTGCCCCGGTAGCCCATCTTGTGGTTGAGCCCGGCGGGGACGACGTCGTTGCGCCCACCGATCGACCCGTCCGCCTCCACCAGGTACTTGGGGACGACGAACAGGGAGATGCCCTTGACCCCGGGCGGACCGCCGGGGAGCTTGGCGAGCACCAGGTGCACGATGTTCTCGGTCAGCTCGTGGTCGCCGCCCGAGATCCACATCTTGTTGCCGAACACCCGGTAGCCGCCCTCGCCGTCCTCCTCGGCGCGGGTGGTGATGTCGGCCAGGGAGCTGCCCGCCTGCGGCTCGGACAGGCACATGGTGCCGGTGAAGCGCCCCTCCACCATGGGGAGCACCCACGTGTCGACCTGTTCGGGGCTGCCGTGCGCCAGGAGGAGGCGGGCGTTGCCGGAGGTGAGGGAGGTGTAGGCGGAGGTGCCCAGGTTGGCGGCCTGGAAGTAGGCGCCGCACGCGCTGGAGACGACCTGCGGGATCTGGGCCCCGCCCACGGAGGCGGGCATCCCGGCGGCGGCGAGGCCGGTCTCGGCGTAGACCTCCAGGGCCTTGCGCACCTCGGGGATGACGTGGACGCGCTCGCCGTCGAAGCGCGGCTCGTTGGCGTCGTTGGCCTTGTTGTGCGGGGCGAAGTGGTCGGTGGCCACGCGCTCGGCCAGCTCCAGGGCGGCGTCGAAGGTCTCGCGCGAGTGGTCGGAGTAGCGGGGGCGCGCGGTGAGGGCCTCGGTGTCGAGCCACTCGTAGAGCAGGAAGTGCAGGTCACGCGCGGACAGCAGGGTGGATGCCACGGTCGCCTCCTCGGAAATTTTGACCGACTGGTCGGTATGCTATCCGTTCCCGGGGCGTCCTCCGTGGCCGGGGTCACGGGGCGCCCGGGGTCCTCGGACGTGTTCCGCGGGCCGTTCCGGGCGCGCGGCGATCGGCGCGAGCGCCGAGTCCACCGAGAGCATCCACCGGACACGCCCTAGGCTGGTGGCCACCGAACCAGAAGGAGCACTGGCCCATGTCCGCTGCCGCCGAGCCCTCCCGCACCGTCCTGCTGCTCAACGGTCCCAACCTCAACCTGTTGGGCACCCGCGACCCCGAGCAGTACGGCACCGTCACCCTCGACGAGGTCGAGCGGCAGGTGGTCGCCCTCGGCGTCGAGCTGGGGGTGGAGGTGGTGTGCGCGCAGAGCAACAGCGAGGGCGTCATGGTGGACCGGATCCACGCCGCCCGCCACTGGGCCGGCGTGGTGCTCAACCCCGGCGCCTACGCCCACTACGGCATCGCCCTGCGCGACGCGATCGACGCGGTCGAGGTCCCCGTGGTGGAGGTGCACATCTCCAACGTCTACGCGCGCGAGGAGTTCCGGCACACGTCGGTGACCGCGCCCGTCGCGGCCGGGTACGTGGCGGGGTGCGGGGTGTTCGGCTACGAGCTCGCCCTGCGCGCGGTGCTCCGGCGCGACGCCGAGCGCCGCGCCTGAGGCTCCGCCCGGTACGCCCGGGGTGCCCGTCCCGGCAGGGGGCGGGCACCCGCCGGCGGCGTCGGCCCGCCGCCGGGGCGCCGCGCCTCAGCGGTAGGTCATCAGCGCGGGGCCGCCCTGCTCCAGGTGGGCGTGGTCGTTGAAGGACAGCACCTGGGTGCCGCCGCGCCCGTGCAGCAGCTTGCTCACCGAGCCGTTGACCACCACGCGGTTCATCGCCAGGAACCCGGCCGACGAGGCGCCCAGCAGGGTCGAGCACACCGCGGCGACCACCCCGGCCGAGGTGAACACCAGCGCGGTCTCCCCGCGCCCCAGCCCCGCGACCAGGTCGGACAGGGCTGCGTTCACCCCCTCGCGGAACCCCTCCCAGGTGCCGGGTCCGCTCCCCCCGGCGCCCATCCACGAGGTCAGGGCCGCGTCCAGGCGCTCCTGGAGCGTGCCCGTCCCCGTGAGGTGGGAGCCGAGCAGGCCGAGGTGGTCGTACTCGTCCCAGCGGGGGTCGGTGGCCGGTGCGGTGTCGATGCCCGCCTCGGCGAGGGCGGCCGCCGCCGTCTGGCGCTGGCGGCGCAGCGCCCCCGTGGCGACCGCGCCGATCCGGAGGTCGCGCCGCTTGAGCTCGGCGCCGAGCAGCCGGGCCTGCTCGTGGCCGGTGGGGCTCAGCTCGTCGTAGTCCTCGGCCTCCGGGGAGGCCTTCCCGTGGCGGATGAGATAGATCGCTGGCATGGCGCCAGGGTACGAGCGGGCCCCGGACCGCCGGCGCACCGGGGCCCTGTTGACATACCGTCCGGTCGGTTCGGGGTGGTGGCGGGCGGTGCCGACCGCGGGAGCGACCCGCGGCGGGCCCGGCGGCGCGCGGCAGCCGGTCGCCTCCGCGTTACCGTGGCCACACGCGACACGGAGGGATGACCATGGTCTTCCGGTATTCGAGCGTGGTGCCCGCACCGCGCGACGAGGTCTTCGACTGGCACGCGCGGCCGGGCGCGTTCGCCCGGCTGGCCCCGCCCTGGCAGCCGGTGCGCCTGACCGCCGAGGCGGACTCCCTCGCCGACGGCGTGGCCGTGCTCTCGTTCCCCGGCGGCCTGCGCTGGGAGGCCCGCCACCTTCCGGAGCGGCACGACCCGCCCCGCAGGTTCGCGGACCGGCTGGTGTCCCAGCCGCTGGCGGCGCTGCTGCCCTGGACGCACGCCCACGACTTCGTCGCGGAGACCGGGGAGAGCACCCGCGTCGTCGACCGGGTCGCCACCTCCGTCCCCGAGGCGCTGCTGCGGCCCATGTTCGCCTACCGCCACGCCCAGCTCGCCGACGACCTGGCGGCCGGGGCCCGGGCGCGGGCCTGGCACGACCGTCCGGTGACCGTGGCGGTCACCGGATCGGGCGGGCTGGTGGGGCGCTCCCTGTGTTCGCTGCTCACCACGGGCGGGCACCGGGTGGTCCGGCTGGTGCGCGGGGACCCCGCCCACGCGGGCGAACGGCGCTGGGACCCCCGGGAACCGGCCGCCGACCTGCTCGAAGGCGTCGACGCCCTGGTGCACCTGGCGGGGGAGCCGCTGTTCGGGCGGTTCACGGAGCAGCACAAGGAGGCCCTGCGGGACAGCCGTGTCGGCCCCACGCGCGCCCTCGCCCGCCTGGTGGCCCGCAGCGGGACGCGCGTGTTCGTGACCGCCTCGGCGATCGGCTACTACGGGCCGGACCGGGGGGACGAGGTCCTCACGGAGGACAGTCCGCGCGGGACGGGGTTCCTGGCCGACCTGGTCGCGGACTGGGAGGAGGCCGCCGAACCCGCGGCCGGGGGCGGCGCCCGGTGCGTGCAGGTGCGTACGGGCATCGTGCAGAGCCCCGCCGGGGGAGTGCTGGGGCTGCAGTACCCGCTGTTCGCGGCGGGGCTGGGCGGCCGGATCGGCGACGGCCGGCAGTGGATGTCGTGGATCGGCGTGGACGACCTCGCGGACCTCTACGTGCGCGCCGTCCTGGACGGGGCGCTGACGGGCCCCGTCAACGGGGTGGCGCCGAACCCGGTGCGCGGCGCCGAGCACGCCGACGTGCTCGCCGGCACCCTGCGCCGTCCCGCGGCGCTGCCGGTGCCGGGCTGGGGGCCGGCCCTCCTGCTGGGACGGGAGGGCGCGGACGAGGTGGCGCTGGCGGACCAGAGGGTGGCCCCGGCCCGCCTGGAGGCGGCGGGGCACCGTTTCCGGTACCCGCGACTGGAGGGGGCGCTCGCCCACCTCTTCGGCCGGGAGCGCCCCGTGTGAGGCGGCGGCGCGGCCGTCCCCCCGGCGGGCGCCCGCCGGGGGCGGGGGGGGGGGCGGGGGGCGCCCCCCCCCCCC
>NZ_JBSHDN010000055.1:0-34249 GCF_053616335.1 Nocardiopsis sp. NPDC055824 | reverse complement strand
GGGGGGGTGCCCCGGGGCCGCGCCCGGGGCCGCACCCCCGCGCGCGGGCCCGCCGCCGCGCCGTCCTGCCTCCGTCCGGCACTGAACGGGGCGCACACCGGTGTCGGCGCGTGGTTCCGGAGGGGTGGAGAGGGGAGGGGGCCGTCTTCCGGGCCTGTGCGGATCAGAACCTGGAAAAGGATGGATCGTCCGCATCCGGTATTCACCCTCGTGGGGGTTCTCGTGTGGTTTCCGGGCTCTTTCGCGGGAATGCGGTGCGGGGATCGCGGATTCCTGTCGGCGTTCCCACTGTCTCCGGAACGGTGCGTGCGGTGCTGTCTCCAGGGCGGGTGCGGGCGGGGGCGACATCTCCCCGGGCCGCTACGGCGCCCCGGTGGGAGAGCACACGGCGGGCGTCCAGGACCGGCGCGACGGGGCGGAGGGCGCACTGCTCGCCGCCGCCCTGGCCCGGGGCCGGACGACGCGGACCGCACCGCCGCGGGGTGAGGGCGCGTGCCCGTGTGACCGCCGGGCCCCGACCCCTGGAGGCCCGCGCCCCCCGGGCCCGGTCCGTGGGCGCCCGGGCCGGAGCCCCCCCGCGCGGGGCGTTCCGTTAGGTTGTCGTCCGGCATGGCGGACGGCGCGGACGCGAGCGCGCGAGGGAACCGGGCGAGGAGCACGAGTGAACGGCGACGAGCGGCCGGAGGGCCCTGGGACCGCACAGGACCCCGCGGAGCCCCGGAGGGGAGTGGTCCCCGGGGCGTCCACGGAGCCCCGGCGGCTCGGGGAGGGCGCCCGGTTCGCCGGACCGGGGGAGCCGGAGGCGCCACCTGTGCCGGAGACCCCCGGCCGACGGGTCAGGAGCGTCGTCGCCTGGGCCGGACTCGGGCTGCTGGCGGGCGCGGCCGCCCTGGCGGTGTGGGGCTTCTTCGGCGGGCTCCGGAGCGCGCCCCGCGAAGAGGTCGCCGGCGTCTGGCTCCTGGTGCCGCTCCTGGCCGCGGTGCTCCTGGCCTGGGCGGCCCGCATGGCGGTGCGTGTGCTCGACGAGGGCGACCTGCCCGTGCGAGGGTGGGCCGTCACCGTGCTGGCGGCGGTCTCGGCGGGCCTGGCGTTCCTGGCCTTCACGGCCTTCCCCCGCGACGCCTTCCTCGCCACCGCGGGCGCACCGGAGACCTACGCCCCCTCCCAGCGCGCGACGGTCCTGTGGCTCGCCCTCTGCCTCACCTCCCTGGGCGGCCTCCTGCTGGCGGCCGCCCCCACGTGGCCCTCGCCCCGGCGGTGGGGCCGCCTGCTGCTGGGCTTCCCCGCCGGGGTCCTGGCCGCGGCGGTCGCCGGGGCCCTCGTCCCTGTCGCCGTGCTCCCGTCCGTGCTGCACACCGTGGCCGGGCCGGGGGGCCCCGCTCCGGAGCCGCCGACGGTCACACGGGTGGGGTGGACCTGGAACCCGCCCCCGGCTGCGCGGATCCAGGACGTGGTCCGCGGCAGCCGCGGAGCGCTGGTCGTCCTGGACGACGGGGTGGTCGCCCTGGACGGGGCGACGGGCGAGGAGCTGTGGAGCTACCGGCTCCCGTACGCGGACGGTGTGGCGGGCGGCGCCGTCGACGGCGGGGCGTACGTCACGTACACGGAGGCCCCGGAGGGGGACGCCGCCGGTCCCGCGGACCCGGTCACCGTGCTGCTGGACCCGGGGACCGGAGAGGTCGCCGGCCGGTTCGCGCTCTCCGAGGAGGACCGGGAGGAGTACGCGGGCTGGAACGCCGGCCTGCGCCTGCGCTGGGACGGCCCCGCCCTGTCCGGCCGCTCGGTCGACGGACGCGAGGAGCTGTGGTCCCACACCCCGGCCGGCGTTCCCGGTCGGAACTGCCTCGGGGACGAGGCGCGGATGGCGGGGGACCGTGTCGTCTTCGTCCACGCGTGCCTCGTGCCGGAGGGGGGAGGCGCGGGCACGTACGCGGTCGTCGGCCTGGACGCCGGGGACGGCACCGAGGTCTGGCGGCACGAGTGGGAGACCGCGGAGGGGGAGAAGGTCCCCTTCCTGAGCGTGCCTCCGACGGGCGGGGGAGCCCCCGTGGTCCTGCTGACCCGCTGGGGCGGAAGCAGGCACCATCCGCCCGCGTTCCTCGACCTGGACTCGGGGGAGGAGGTCGCCGCACTGCCCGAGGAGGCACGGGAGTCGGAGCACGTGTCCGTCTTCGAGGACGACGTGCTGCTCGCCGACACCGGCGGGGCCGTGGTCCGTGTGGACGACTGGACCGAGGAGGAGGTGCTCAGGGTCCGGGTGCTCGGCGCGGGCACCGCGGAGGTGACGGACTACGTCCTCGGCTCGGGGGCCGAAGGAGTGGTCCTCCCCCTGGCCGACGCGGTCCTGCTCCCGCGCATGGCATGGACGGGCCTCTCCAGCGGGACGGTCCCCGACATCATGGTGGTGCCCTTCGGGGACAGCGTCACCGAGGAGGGGGCGGAGGGCGTCCCCGTGGGCGTGCGCGACCCCCGCGGCCGCGAGTACGACTACAAGAGCCTCGACCTGGTCGCCGTCCCCGGGGCGGTGGCCGTCCACGCGGAGGGCGCCGACCGGGTGGAGGGGCTCGTCCCCTGAGGCTGTGGAAGAGTGTTCCCGGCATACCGGGAACCCCTCCCCGAAGACCCGCCCGGGCTCCGGCGGCCGGGCCCCGGCAGACCCGGACCCCCGACACGGAACACCCTGGAGGCAGCATGGCGACCGCACCCGTCCACGACGTCCTGGTGGTGGGCGGCGCCGGGGTGGACACCGTCGTCCGCGTCGACGCCCTGGAGGTGCCCCCGGGCGACTCCGTGTCCGTCCCGCCGGCGCACGACTACGTGGGCCACACCGGGAACGGGGTGGCGCTCGGCTGCCACGCGCTGGGTCTGGCGGTGAAGTTCGTGGACTTCCTCGGGGACGACGTCCAGGGCCGCATGGTCCTGGAGCGCTACGCCGGACTCGGCCTGGACTTCGAGCACGTCGTCTCCCCGCACGGCACCCCCCGCGGGATCAACCTGGTGGACCCCGGGGGGCGGCGCTTCTCCTTCTACGACGGCCGCCACCCCGCCGACCTGCGCCTGCCCCGCGAGTTCTACCTGCCCCACCTGGAGCGCGCCGCCCACGTGCACCTGTCCATCGTCAACCACAACCGCGACGTGTACGAGGACCTGGAGGGGCTGGAGGCCACCAGCTCCACCGACCTGCACGACTGGGACGGGGAGAACCCCCACCACCTGCACTACGCCCTGCGCTCGGACCTGGTGTTCATGAGCGCGGCGACGGTTCGCGACCGGGTCGGCGAGGTGCTGCGCGGCATCCTGGACCGTGGCCGCGCCCGCCTGGCCGTGGCCACCGACGGGGCCGAGGGCTGCCACGTGCTCGTGCGCGGCGAGGAGGGGCCCCGGCACTTCCCCGCGGTGCGGCCCGAGCGCCCCGTCGTGGACACCAACGGGGCGGGGGACGCCTTCGTGTCGGGGTTCCTGCACGCCTATCTCGGCGGCGCCCCGGTGGAGGAGTGCGTGCTGGCCGGCTCCGTGGCCGGGGCCTTCACGTGCGGGAGCGCGGGGACCCACAGCGACTTCGTCGACCGCGACGGCATGGAGCGGCTGGTCGCCGCCGCGCGCCCCTGAACCGTACTGAGCGGGCCCGACCGCTCCGCACGGGGGTGCCCCCGCTGGCGGACCGGGCGCGCGGGCGTCCGGCCCGAAGGGAGCGCGGCCTCCGCCGACGGGTCGCGCCCGCCGCACCGGCCCCCCGTGAGCCACCCGTCACAGAGCGCGGGGATTTCACACCCGAATTCACGTCCTGGCCGGTCCCCCGCACGGAACGTGCCCTAGGGTTGGCCGCTGGGGAGGCTTCAGTGGAGAACGCGTGGTTCGGACGTCGCACGTACCGGTCCTCGGACTGGTCGGTCGAGCGGCTGGTCGAACTCAAACACCGGGGGCGCGGCACGGTCAGCCTGGTGCTGCCGGCGCGCGACGAGGCCGAGACCGTCGGGGGGATCGTCGCCCGGGTCCGCCGGGAGCTGGTGGAGGACGCGCCCCTCCTGGACGAGATCGTCGTCATGGACTCCGATTCCGCCGACGACACGGCCGCCGTGGCCCGCGAGGCCGGAGCGACCGTCCACCGCGTCGGCGACGTCCGGCCCGACCTCGGCCACCACCGGGGCAAGGGCGAGGCGATGTGGAAGTCCCAGTTCGTGACCTCCGGCGACATCGTCGCCTTCCTGGACGCCGACCTCGTCGAGTGGGGCACCCACTTCGTGTCCGGGCTGCTCGGCCCCCTGCTCACCCAGCCGGGCGTGTCCCTGGTCAAGGGCTTCTACGACCGCGTCCTGGACCTGTCCGGGGACGGCGGGGGCGCCGGGGGCGAGGTCTCCTACGAGGGCGGCCGGGTCACCGAACTCGTCGCCCGCCCCACCATCGCCCTGCGCTGGCCCGCGCTCTCGGGTGTCGTGCAGCCGCTGTCGGGGGAGTGGGCCGTGCGCCGGGACCTGTTCTCCCAGCTGTCCGTGCCGACCGGCTACGGCGTCGAACTCGCCGTCCTGGTCGACACCCACCTGCGGCGCGGCGTGGACGCCGTCGCCCAGGTGGACCTGGGGCGCCGGGCCCACAGGCACCAGTCGCTGCGCGACCTGGGGGCCATGGCCACCGAACTCCTCGCGGTAGCCGACCGCCGCTCCGGCCTCGACCGGGTCTCCGACCGGGTCGAGCTCCGGCAGTTCGGCTCCGGGGAGGGGCGGGGGGCGCCTCTCGCGACCGAGGTCAGCGTCGTGGAGCGCCCGCCGGCGGCCGATGTGGGGGCGCAGGAGCCGCGGGCGGGCGGCGGGACCGGGCGCGCGGTGCTCCCGGACGGACTGGAGGGGGTGATCGGCCGGTGTTGAGACTGCGGGGCCGGGAGTACGGCGCGGACACGGCGCTGGTCATGGCGATCGTCAACCGCACACCCGACTCCTTCTACGACAAGGGCGCCACCTGGGACGACGGTCCCGCGTTCGAGCGCGTGCGCAGGGTCGTCGACGAGGGCGCCGACATCGTGGACATCGGCGGGATCAAGGCGGCCCCGGGGGAGGAGATCGGCGCGGACGAGGAGAAGCGCCGGATCGTGGACTTCGTGGCCGGGGTCCGGGCCGAGTTCCCCGACCTGGTCATCAGCGTGGACACCTGGCGGGCGTCCGTGGGCCGGGCGGTGTGCGAGGCGGGGGCCGACCTGCTCAACGACGCCTGGGGCGGGTACGACCCGGGGCTGGCGGAGGTCGCGGCCGAGTTCGGCGTCGGCCTGGTGTGCACCCACACGGGGGGCGTCACCCCGCGCACCCGGCCGCACCGGGTGCACTACGAGGACGTGGTGCGCGACGCCGTCGACCGCACCGTCGCCCTGGCCGAGCGCGCGGTGTCCCTGGGGGTGGACCCGGCGTCGGCCCTCATCGACCCGGCGCACGACTTCGGCAAGAACACCTGGCACTCCCTGGAGCTGACCCGGCGCCTGGGCGAGATGACCTCGACCGGGTGGCCGGTGCTGGTGTCGCTGTCCAACAAGGACTTCGTCGGCGAGACCCTCGACCTGCCGGTGGGCGAGCGCCTGACCGGGACGCTCGCGGCGACCGCGGTGTGCGCCTGGCTGGGCGCGCAGGTCTACCGGGTCCACGAGGTGGTGGAGACCCGGCAGGTGCTCGACATGGTCGCCGCCATCCGCGGGGTCCGACCCCCTGCGCGCACCGTGCGGGGGCTGGCGTGAGGAGTCGTCCTTGATCGTGGGAACCGTGGTCTGCCCGCATCCGCCCCTGCTGCTGCGCGAGCTCACCGGGGGCCAGGACGTGGCTGCCGAGCTGCGCAAGGCGTGCACGGAGGCCCTGGGGGCGCTGACCGCACTCGCACCGGACGTGGTCGTGGTGGTCGGCGGGCACGACGCCCCGGGCGAGCACGCCGGGGGCGCGGTGCCGGTCCGGGGGTTCGGCGGGACGGGAGAGCGGGCGCCCCGGGAGCGGGCGCTGCCGCTGAGCCTGGGCGTGGCACGCCGGCTGCTCGACGGGGCCGGGTACTCCGGGCCGGTGGAGATGCTGACGGTGGCCTGGGACGCGTCCGCCGCCGAGACGGAGGCCGCGGGGGCGCGGATCGCCGGGCGGAGCGGCCGGGTGGGCCTGCTCGTCATGGGCGACGGCGGGGCCCGGCGCGGGCTCAGGGCCCCCGGGTACCTGGACGAGCGCGCCTTCGGTTTCGACGAGGGGATCCGCCGGTCGCTGGCGGTGGGGGACTGGACCGGCCTCCTCGGTCTGGACCCCGGGCCGGCGGAGGAGCTGATGGTGGCGGGCCGGGCGGCGTTCCAGGTCATGGGGCACGCGGTGGCCTTCAGCGGGACCCTGGTGCGGCCAGAGCTCCTCTACGCCGACGACCCGTTCGGCGTCATGTACTTCGTGGCGACGTGGCTGCGCGGGACGGGATGAGCCGCGCGGCGCCCGCCGTCCACGGCTCCTCCCCGAGCGCGGCGACGACCCGCCAGGGAGCCGAGACCCCGGAGGCACCGTCGTGCGCCTGCTGTTGAACGACGCCCTGCCCGGGGTCGCCGCCCCGGGCGAACGCCTGGACGCGGCGGCGCTGGAGGGGCTCTACGCCCACCCGGGCGGGACGGGCCGCCCCTGGGTGCGGGCGAACATGGTCGCGACCCTGGACGGCGCGGCGGCGGGCGGCGACGGTCGGACGGGGACCATCAACACCCCCGCCGACCGGCTGGTGTACACGCTGCTCCGCGACCTGGCCGACGTCGTGCTGGTCGGGGCCGGAACCGCCCGCGTCGAGGGGTACCGGCGCCCGCGCCCCCGCACCGGGGACCGGGCGGCGCGCGCCGTTGCCGGGGGCCGTGCGGCCTGCCCCGAACTGGCCGTGGTCAGCCGGACGGCCGCGGTGCCGCCGCTGCTCGCGGCGGACCCCGGGGGCGGAGCCGACGGGGACCGGGGCGGCGTGCTGATGGTGACCTGCGCGGCCGCGGGCGCCGAGGCGATCGGGCTGGCCCGGAGGACCCTGGGCGCGGACCGGGTCCTGGTGGCGGGCGGCGACTCCGTCGACCTGCCCGCCGCCGTCGGGGCGCTGGCCGCGCGCGGTCTGCCCCGGGTCCTGTGCGAGGGCGGTCCGCGCCTGCTCGCCGACGTGGCCGCCGCCGGACTGCTGGACGAGCTGTGCCTCACCGTGGTCCCCGCCCTGGCGGGCGGCGCCGAGCAGCGCATCGCCGTGGGCGCCGTCGCCGACCGCCTGTTCGCGCCCCGGGTGCTGATCGAGTCCGAGGGCACGCTGCTCCAGCGCTGGACCCGCCCCGGGGCCTGACCTCGGCCCCGCCGCCCGCGTGCGGTGTCTCCGGCCGCGCGGAGGGACGGCTCGCGCGTGTGCGCTCACGCCGCCCGCGTGGTGGCAGGGGTGCGGGTCCGCGGAGGACGGACCTCGCCGGAAGGGCGCCGCCCGCGCGGTGGTGCGTCCACCACCGCGGGGTGGGGGTGGGTCCCGGATCGGAGTGGTGTGAGCAGGATTGAGAGGCCGAAGGGGCTTCGGAAGACTCGTCCCGTCGACCTCTTCTCCCGGAAAGACCCTGATGAACAGCACGTTCTCCCCCGCTCCTACCCCCGCTTCCGGTCCGGCCCCGGAGGCCCCCGGCCCGCCGGAGGCCCCGTCCCCGCCGGACGTGCCCCGCCGGTGGCACCGGCCGCTCGTGTGCTTCGCGGCGTTGTGCGGACTGCTCGCCCTCGCCACGTGCGTGGGCATGGTCGTCGACGGCCGCACGCTCCTGGGGGAGTCCGTCTGGCTCAAGCCGTTCAAGTTCGCGGTCTCCTTCGGCCTGTACTGCCTCACCCTCGCCTGGATGTTCAGCCTGTTCCCGCGCTGGCGCCGCACCCTGTGGGTCCTGGGCACGGCTGTGGCGGCCGCCTGTCTGGTGGAGACGGTCGCGATCTTCCTCCAGGCCGGGAGGGGGACGCGCAGCCACTTCAACTTCTCCACCGAGTTCGACGCGGCGGTCCAGCAGATGATGGGCAACGGCGCGGTCGTGCTGCTGCTCGGCACCCTGGCCATCGGTCTCCTGCTCCTGGTCCAGAAGCGGGTCGACCGGCCCCTGTCCTGGGCGATCCGCCTGGGGGTGTTCCTGTGCGTGGCGGGGATGGCGATCGGGCCGATGATGACTCAGCCCACGCCGGACCAGCACCGGGCGGAGGAGTCCGGCGTCGAACTGCAGACGATGGGCGCGCACAGCGTCGGTGCCCCGGACGGCGGCGAGGGCGCTCCCGTGACCGGGTGGAACGCGGAGAGCGGCGATCTGCGCGTGCCGCACTTCGTCGGGTTGCACGGGATGCAGGTCGTGCCACTGGTGGCGCTGGGCCTGGCCGCGGCGTCGCGGAGGGTTCCGGTGCTGAAGGGGGAGGGTGTGCGCACGGCGCTGGTGGTCGTGGCCGGTGCGGGCTACGCCGGGTCGTTCGCGCTCCTCACCCACCAGGCGCTGCGCGGGCAGGCACTGTTCCAGCCCGACGCGCTCACCCTGGGGCTGGGCGGTGGGCTCGCGGCGGTCGTCGTCCTGCTCGGAGCGGCCGTGTACGCGGTCGCCGCACACCGTGCCCGGTCAGGCGGGCCCGGCACGGCCTGACCTCCGCCCCGCCGCCCCGCGTCCGCACGGAAGCGGGACGGCGGTGCGGCCGGGTCAGACGGAGTGTCCGGCGTACAGCGCGGCCCGGTCCTCGGCGGCCCGCACCATCCGGTCCTGCCGGTCCCAGACGGCCGGCTGCTCCGGCTGCGCGACCCGCTGGAGTTCGCGCCGCCGCCCGTGCCGCGTGGCCAGGGCCACGGCCGCCGACCTGCGCATCCCGAGCTCTTCCGCCTCCGAGCCCAGCGCGTCGCGCACCCGGCGCCGGTAGGCGCGCCGCACGGTGAGGTACACGGCCATCGTCGTCGCGAAGATGACGGCGACCTTGGCCAGGACGCCGAGGACACCGCTGAACAGGGGCGCGTCCAGGAGCCAGTGCAGCGCCATCGCGAGCGCCACCAGGAGGGCGGCGCACACCGCCCGGCGGGTCCTCGGCCGCCAGCCCACCGCGGCGAGCAGGCCGACGGCGGTGCCCGCGACGGCCGACATCGCCCAGTGGGATCCCGGGCCGGTCAGCCCCACCCGGATGACGGCGGTCTGCACCACGGGGGCGAGGCCGCCGGTCCCGCCCGCCATGAGCACCGCGTTCATCGAGTAGATGAAGTTCTCCGTCACCTCGAACCCCAGGCCCACCAGGGAGCCGATCGCGAAACCGTCCACGGGCCCGCGCACGGAGGTCGGGAAGGCGACCGCGACGAGCACGATCCCCGCCAGTTTCAGCACCTCCTCGTTGAGCGGCGCGGTCAGCGCGGCGCCCCAGACCCCCGCCAGGTCCAGTCCCAGGCCCTTGGCCCAGACCGCCCCCAGGCCGCCGTTGGCGACGACGCCGGCGCCGGTCGCCGCGAACAGGCCCCAGGCCACCGCGACCACGGACGCGTCCGCGTCGGGCTCCCGCACGGGGCGGATGCGGCGCAGCACCCAGAACCCGAAGGCCAGGGTCACGATGCCGAGCGCCGCGGCCAGGAGCGCCTCGGGGAGGAAGGCCCGCACGGGGAGCGCCATCTGCAGCGCCAGGTAGAGCAGTCCGGCCAGGCACAGCACGGTGATCAGGACGAGCGAGGCCAGGGCCGGCAGCCGCCGGCCGCGCGCGGACCCCCCGTCGCCGGGCCGCGGCGCGGGGACGCGCCGGGGGCCCGGAGTGGTGTGGGGCGAACGGCGTGGGGACGGCACCGTCCCCCGGTCGGTGGCGGCCGGGGCGGGCCGGTCGTCGGGTGCGTGGTTCATGCGGCTCCCTCCCTGGTGAACGAGACGGACCGGACGACGTCGGCGACCGCGGCGAGGTCGGCCGTCGTCGCGTCCTGCCCGGCGAGCGTCATCTCCACGGCGAAGCGGCCGTCGGGGGAGGGGTAGACGACCGCCGCGCCCTGCTGGGAGTCGCTCTTGAGGGTGCCTGTCAGCCCCTCGGCCCCGTCCTCGGTCGAGATCGCCTCCGGTTCGCTCAGCCGTGCCGACGCCTCGCCCGCGCGGGCGACCCGGCGCATGCCGTCCCACAGCTCCTCGGCGGTGGGCGGCGGCGAGGTCGTGGGGGTGACGGAGTTGAGCGTCAGCTGCACGGGGCCGCGGTCGAAACGGTAGACCTGCCCGGCCTGGCTGGCGCCGGTGTCCAGGAGCCAGCCGTCCTGGGGGAAGGTCAGGGACGCCCGGTACTCCCCCGCGGCGCCGACGGTCACGGGTTCGCCGGAGGGGACGGTCTCCGAGCCGGGCAGGAGCGCGTTGACCAGCGGCCAGCCCACGACGAGGGCGGCGACCGCGGCGGCGGCCAGCCCCAGTGGGACCCAGTTGCTCAGGGATCCGCGCTCCTGCGCGCGCGGGCCGTCCCCTGTCGCCTCCGTCATGGCGCCCCCTCCGTCGCTCACGGTGAACCCTCACCGCCAGCGAAACACCCGGGGGTGCGGTGCGGGGCGGCCCACGGGCGACTTGGCGCACGTTTACGGCGATTTCACCAATCACGGAGCTTCCTGGGCGAAACGGGCCCGTGGGTCCGGCCGTGGCCGCCTCTCCGGGCCGGGTCTGCCCGCCGCTCTCCTGGCCGCTTCGGGCCATGGCGGGTCCGCCCGGACCGGGTCCGCCGACTGCCCGCCGCCGGCTCCGCCTCGCGCGCCGCCGGGGCGCCCGTCCCCGGGCGGTGCGGGGTCCGCGCACGCCCGGGCCGGGGGCCGCCGGGGGTCAGGCGATGCCGCCGTTGGCGTAGACGGTCTGGCCGTTGATCCAGCGCCCCGGGCCGGCCAGGAAGGCGACCGACTCGGCGATGTCCTCGGGCAGGCCCAGGCGCTCCAGCGGGGGTTGGGCGGCGAGCCGGTCGACGGTCTCCCGGTCCTTGCCCTCCAGGAACAGCGGGGTGGCGGTGGGGCCGGGGGCGACGGCGTTGACCGTGACGTCGCGTCCCCGCAGTTCGCCGGCGAGGACCGGGGTGAGGGCGTCCACGGCGGCCTTGCTCGCCGCGTACCCCGCGTAGCCGGGGAAGGCGAGCTTGACGACCGAGGACGAGAAGGTGATGACCGCTCCTCCCCTGCGGACGCGGCGGGCCGCCTCGCGGGCGACCGCGAACGTGCCGCGCACGTTGGTGCGCAGGAGGTCGTCGAGGTCGTCCAGGTCCTGCTCCGCGACCCGGGCCAGCCTGAGCACCCCGGCCGTGTGGGCCACGACGTCCACCCCGCCGAAGGCCCTCTCCGCGGTGTCGAAGAGCGCCTCGACCTGGTCGGCGTCGGCGACGTCGGCACGGGCCGCGAGGGCCCGGCCGCCCCGGCCGGTGATGGAGGCGACGGTCTCCTCGGCGCGTCCGGCGTTTCCCGCGTAGTGCACCACGACGGACATCCCGTCGCGGGCGAGGCGTTCGGCGACGGCGCGCCCGATGCCGCCGGAGGCCCCGGTGACGAGGGCGACCCGGTGGGTGTTCTGGGTGTCCATGGTGCTTCCCCTGGCTTGTATCGGTGTTCCGATTTCCTGTTATCGACGATAACATCAGAAGCGTACCCGAGATACGTGTTTTACGTAACACTGGTATCGCCAGGAGGGCGCGCGGGTGCGCGGAGTGGCTATCCTCGGCACGTGGACACGCGCACGCAGATGCTCGAAGCGGCCGAACGCCTGCTCGACGACTCGCCCGACCGGGACATCGCGACCCGGGCGGTGTGCGAGGCCGTCGGTGTGGGCGCCCCCGTCCTCTACCGGCTCTTCGGGGACAAGAACGGTCTGCTCAGCGCGCTCGTGGACTACGGCTTCGAGCGCTACCTGGGCGCCAAGCGCTCGGCCGGGCACACGGAGGACCCCGTCGCGGACCTGCGCCGGGGATGGGACGCGCACAACGGCTTCGCCCTGGCCCACCCGGCCGTCTACCGGCTGATGTTCTCCCCGCACCTCGCGCAGGTGCCGGGTGCGTCGAAGGAGGCGTTCTCCCTGCTGGAGCGGACCCTCGTCCGCTGTGCGGCGGCCGGTCGCCTGCGGGTCGGGCCCCACCGCGCCGCCCAGGCGATCATGTCCGCCAACGTCGGCGTCGCCCTGAGCATGGTCAGCCAGCCCGACGTCTACACCGACCCCGGCCTGTCCCACCGCGTCCGCGACGCCGTCTTCGCCGGCCTGCTCACCGAGGACCCCGTCCCCGGGGACGACGACCCCGCGGAGCCGGGGGCGGGCGCCGCCGCTCTGCGGCTGGCCGCCCTGCTGTCCGACGGCTCGGACGCGCTGACCGGCGCGGAGTCGGTCCTCCTGCGCGAATGGCTCGACCGCATCGCCGCGGGCGCCCCCCGCGCGTAGCCCCCGGGCGGGGGCGCGCGGGAGCGGAGGTCCCCGGCCGGACCGCGGGGCCGCTCCGGCGATCGGCGGGCGACACGTCCGCGCGGACGTGGCGCGGGGTTCCCGACGGGATCACGATGGGCAGGAGCGCCCCGACCCGAGAGGACCGACATGGCCGAGACCGTCGCCGGAGTGGCCGTACCCGACACCGAACTCGTCCGCGACGCGACCGCGCTGGTCCGCGGCGCCGTGGACGACCTCCTGTTCCACCACTCGCGCAGGGTCTTCCTCTTCGGCGCGCTCCAGGGGCGCAGCCGCGGGATCGAGGCCGACCCCGAACTCCTCTACGTCGGCGCGATGTTCCACGACCTGGGGCTGACCGCCGGGTACGGCAGCGCGGACCGGCGCTTCGAGGTCGACGGGGCCGACGCCGCGCGGGCGTTCCTGCTGGACCACGGGTGCTCGGAGGGCGACGCGCGCAAGGTGTGGCTGGGGATCGCCCTGCACACCACGCCCGGCGTGCCGGAGTTCCTCGAACCCGAGATCGCCCTGGTGACCGCCGGGGTGGAGACCGACGTCCTGGGGCTGGGCCTCAACGACCTGGCAGCGGACGACATCGGCGCCGTCACCGGGGCGCACCCGCGCCCGGACTTCAAGCGGCGCATCCTGGCGGAGTTCACACACGGCAACGCCCACCGGCCGCGCACCGTCCTCGGCACCGTCAACGCCGACGTGCTCGCCCACTACGTCCCGGGTTTCGTGCGGGACGACTTCGTGGAGGCCGTCCTGGGCAGCCCGTGGGCGGAGTGAGCCGGGGCGGCCTCCCGGGGTCGCCCCGGCGCGGGCGCCGGCCCTCTATGCCTACTTTTCCTACTTGACATATGGGTTTTGTGGGAAAGAGAATTCGAGGGCGGCCCGAGCCCCGCCCCCACGGGCCGCACGACAGCGAGAGCGAGGCCGCCCATGGGTCCACAACGGCCCGCGCCGCCGGAGACCACCGTCCTCCGGGCCGCGCGCATCGACGATCCCCTGGCCGCACCGCTGGTGGACGAGCTCCGCCGCGAGTACACCGCGCGCTACGGCAGCGCGGCGGGCGACGAGATGACCCGGTTCCCGGTCTCCGACTTCGCCCCGCCGCACGGGTTGCTCCTGCTGCTCCTCCTGGGCGGGCGGCCCGTCGCCGGAGGCGCCTTCCGCCGCTACGACGACCGGACGGCCGAGGTCAAGCGCATGTGGACCGCCTCGGCGTACCGGCGGCGCGGCTACGCGCGCCTGGTCCTGGCCGCCCTGGAGAGGGCCGCCGCCGCGGCCGGGTACGGGCGCGTGCACCTCACCACCGGGCCGCGCCAGCCCGAGGCGCGCGGGCTCTACCTCGCCGCGGGGTACACGCCGGGCTTCGACGTCGCGGCCGACCCCGAGAGCGTCGGACCCCTCGCCTTCGGCAAGGAGCTGCCCCCGTTCCCGCAGCGCCCGTGGCACCCGGGGACGGGAACCGCGGCGCGCGGTCCGGAGGCCCGGCGCGCCGCCCCGGACCGGCCGACCCCGGCCCCGCGGACGGCGCGCACCGCCGAGGACGCCCCGCGGCCCGTCCCTCCCGCCGCACCCGGCCGCGGCCCCCTCCACTCCTGCACGGGCCCCTTCCGGAGGGGGGACGGGAGGTGAGCGCCCCGACGACCGCAGAGGCCGCCCCGCCCGCCGGCGGCGGCAGCGACCCGGTGGACCTGGCGGGACTCCCCGTCCGGCCCGCACCCCACCCCCTGCGCTGGGCGGCCGGAGCCGTCGTCGCCGTCCTGGCCGCGATGTTCCTCAACATGCTCGTCACCAACCCGGCGTGGAAGTGGGACGTCGTCGCCGAGTACATGTTCGCCGAGTCGATCCTCAACGCCCTCTGGCTGACCGTCCGGCTCACGGTCTACGGCACCGTCATCGGCTTCGCGATCGGCGGCGTCCTCGCCCTCATGCGGCTCTCCCGGAGCCCCCTGCTGGCCGGGGTCGCCTGGGTCTACGTGTGGGCGTTCCGGTCGATCCCCCTCATCGTCCAGCTGCTGTTCTGGTACAACCTGGCGATCCTGTACGACCGGCTGTCCTTCGGGATCCCGTTCGGCCCGGCGTTCGTCACCTTTCCCACCATGGAGCTCATCAGCCCCATGACGGCGGCGGTCCTGGGACTGGCCCTGCACCAGGCCGCCTACGCGGCGGAGATCGTCCGCTCCGGCGTGCTCTCCGTCGACCAGGGCCAGCGCGAGGCCGCCGCCGCGCTCGGCCTCCCGCGGGGGCGCCAGGTCCGCCGGATCATCCTGCCCCAGGCCATGCGCACGATCATGCCGACCGCCGGCAACGAGGTCATCGGCCTCTTCAAGGGCACCTCCGTGGTGTACGTGATGGCGCTGGGCGAGCTCTTCTACCGCGTGCAGGTGATCTACAACCGGACGGGCGACGTGGTGCCCCTGCTCATGGTCGCGACCCTCTGGTACATCGTCCTGACCACGCTGCTGTCCGTCGCCCAGTTCCACGTCGAGCGCCACTACGCCAAGGGCTCCGTGCGCGTCCTGCCGCCCACACCGCTCCAGCGGCTCCGCTCGGCGGGGGAGGCCCTCGCCCGCCGGACGGCGCGCGGCGGACCGGCGCCGAGAGGAGGAACCCCGTGAGCACTCCCATGGTGGAGGTGCGCGGCGTCCACAAGAGCTTCGGCGCCCTGGAGGTGCTGCGCGGCGTCGACCTGACCGTCGGGGCAGGGCACGTCACCGCCGTGCTCGGCCCCTCGGGCTCCGGCAAGAGCACCCTGCTGCGCTGCGTCAACCACCTCGAACGCGCCGACCGCGGCTACGTCGCCGTCGACGGCGAGCTCATCGGCTACCGCCGCGGCCGCGGCGTCCTGCACGAGCTCAGGGAACGGCAGATCCTGCGCCAGCGCACCGCCATCGGCTTCGTGTTCCAGAACTTCCACCTGTTCCCCCACCTGACCGCCCTGGAGAACGTCGTGGAGGCCCCCCGGTTCGCGCTCCGGCGCCCCGCCGCCGAGGTGGAGGCCGAGGCTCGTGCCCTGCTGGACCGGGTGGGGCTGGCCGACAAGGCGGACGTCCACCCGCGGCGGCTCTCCGGAGGCCAGCAGCAGCGGGTCGCGATCGCCCGGGCCCTGGCCCTGCGCCCCAAGGTCCTGCTCTTCGACGAGCCCACCAGCGCCCTCGACCCCGAACTGGTGGGCGAGGTCCTCGACGTCATCCGGGACCTCGCGGCGGCCGGGACCACGATGGTCGTCGTCACCCACGAGATCGGGTTCGCCCGCGAGGTCGCCGACACCGTCGTGTTCATGGACGGGGGACGGGTCGTGGAGTCCGGGCCGCCCGCGCAGGTGCTGGACGCGCCCCGCCACGAGCGCACCCGGGCCTTCCTCGACAAGGTCCTCTGACCGGTGGGGCGGTCCCGTGCCCCACCCCCACCGCCCGCACCGCACACCGCCGTCCTCCCGCCGCCCGTTCCCGTCCGAACACGGGACCCGCCCCCCCCGAGGAGCCCCATGCCGACCCCGACCCCCGCCCCCTCCACGAGGGCCCCCGCCGTTCTGGCCGCCCTCGCGGCCCTCTCCCTGGCCCTCAGCGCGTGCGCCGACCCCGGGGAGGGCGCCGCCGCGGCGGACGGGGCGGGGGAGGGGAGCCCCTTCAACCTCACCCCCGACCAGGACCGGGTCCGGGCGGAGGCCGTTCCCGAGATCGCCGCGCTCGTCCCCGACGGGATCCGGGCGTCCGGTGAGCTGAACGTGGGCCACTCCAGCGGCGGGGCGCCGCCCCTGGCGTTCTACGCCGACGACGACGAGACCGTCATCGGGGTGGAGACCGACGTCGCCCAGCTCGTCGCCGACGTCCTGGACCTGGAGTACGTCCCCGAGGCGACCGGCTGGGAGAACCTCTTCCTCTCCGTGGAGAGCGGACGGTTCGACGCCGCGTTATCCAACGTCACCGTCACCGAGGAGCGCAAGGACCTCTACGACTTCGCCACCTACCGGGTGGACACCGTCTCCTTCGAGAGCAGCGTCGACAGCGGCATCGGGGAGGTCGCCGGGCCCGAGGACGTGGCAGGACTCTCGGTCGCGGTCAGCTCCGGCACCAACCAGGAGGAGATCCTCCTGCGCTGGGACGAGCAGAACCGGGAGGCGGGGCTGGAGCCCCTCGACCTCCAGTACTACGAGAACTCGAGCGACTACTACCTCGCCCTCCGGTCCGGGCGCATCGACCTCTACCTCGGCCCCACACCCAGCGCCGCCTACCACGTCGAGGTCGCCGAGGAGACCGAGATCGTCGGCACCGTCTCCGGCGGCGGTGAGATCAGGGCCGAGATCGCCGCGATGACCCTCAAGGACAACGGCCTCGTCGCGGCGCTGGAAGCCGCCCTCGACCACGTCATCGAGGGCGGCGAGTACCAGGAGGCGCTGGAGCGCTGGGCCGTCGGAGGCGAGGCCGTCACCGAGTCCGAGACCAACCCGCCCGGCCTTCCCAGGAGCTGAACCATGCCCTACCCACTGCACATCGGCGCCGCCCTCGACGGCGTGGAGGACCCGTTCGACCTCGCCTCGTATGCCGGGGCGGCGCGCCTCGCCGAGGAGGCCGCCCTCGACTTCGTGGCGCTGGACGACTCCCTCACCGGGGCCGACCGGCCCGACGCCCTCCTCACCCTGGCCGCCGTCGCCCCGCTGACCGGCAGGATCGGCCTGGTGCCGACGGTCACCACCACCCACACCGAGCCGTTCCACGTGGCCAAGGCGGTGGCCTCCCTGGACCACGCGAGCCTGGGGCGGGCGGGCTGGCGGGTGGAGGTGTCGCGCACGGAGGCCGACGCGCGGGCCGTCGGGCGCCGGGGGACCGCCCCGGACGCCGCACTCTGGGCGGAGGCGGAGGCGGTCGCCGACGTCGCCTCGCGGCTGTGGGACAGCTGGCAGGACGACGCGGAGATCCGCGACACCGCCACCGGGAGGTTCGTCGACAGGGAGAGGCTGCACTACGTGGACTTCGAGGGCCCGGGCTGGAGCGTGCGCGGCCCCTCGATCACCCCGCGCCCGCCTCAGGGGCACCCGCTGGTCGTGGTGCGCGCCGACGGCGAACCGTCGCTGCGCGCGGCCGCGACCACCGCCGACGTGGTGCTCGTGGCCCCCGCCACCCTGGGCGGGGCCCGCGCGTCCCGGGCCCGGGTGCGCGAGGCGGTGGCGGAGGCGGGGCGCGACCCGGAACGGGTGCCGGTGCTGGCCGACGTGAACGTCTTCCTCGACCCGGACCGGCCCGGACCCTCGCGGGCGCTGTCGGGGCTGACCCACACCGGCTCCCCGGGGGCGCTGGCCGAGACCCTCCTGGAGTGGGGGCGGGTCGTGGACGGGTTCACGGTCAGGCCCTCCTCGGCCGCCGCGGACCTGCCCGTGTTCGCGGAGCGGGTGCTGCCGCTGCTGCGGGCGTCGGGCGCGTTCCGGGGGGAGTACGCCGAGGACACCCTGAGGGCCCGCTTCGGCCTGCCCCGTCCCGCCAACCGCTACGCGCCCGCGTGAGCGGGGCGGGGCCCGGGGACGGCGAGGCGGCCGCACACCGGTACGGGATGGGACTGGAACTCGGGGTGAGCCCGATCCCGCCGCCGCGGGAGCCGGAGGCCTGCGCGGGGAAGGGGGCCGCGCCCCCGGCCGGGACGCAGGTCCCGGGCCGCGGGAGGGCCCGGCGCCTCCGGCGCGGCCGGAGCGCGGGGACGACCGCTGGGGCGGGAACGGCGCAGACGGACGAAGGAGAACGTGATGGGCGACAGTGAGTCCGAGGTCCGGCAGGTGCGGCTGGTCGCGCACTTCCCGGGCGTGAACAACACGACGGTGTGGAGCGACCCGGCGTCGCTGAGCCAGATCGACTTCTCCTCGTTCGAGCACCTGGCGCGCACCGCCGAACGGGGACGGTTCGACTACCTCTTCCTGGCCGAGGGGCTGCGCCTGCGGGAGCACCAGGGACTGATCCACGACCTCGACGTGGTGGGGCGGCCGGACACGCTCACGGTCCTCGCCGCACTGGCGTCGGTGACCGACCACCTCGGGCTGGCGGGCACCCTCAGCACCACCTACAACGAGCCCTACGAGCTCGCCCGCCAGCTCGCCACCCTGGACCACCTGAGCGGGGGGCGCGCCGCGTGGAACGCGGTGACCTCCTCCGACGCTTTCACCGGCGAGAACTTCCGGCGCGGCGGCTACCTCGACCACGCCGACCGCTACGAGCGCGCCTCCTCGTTCGTGCGCGCCGTCCGCGCGTTCTGGGACGCGGCGGGGGAGGGCGCAGGCGGCACGGGGGCCGGCACGGCCCGCCACCACGACCGGTTCTTCGACATCGAGGCGCGGCCCACCCTGCCGCGGGCGCCGCAGGGACAGCCGGTCGTCATCCAGGCGGGGGACTCCCCGCAGGGGCGGGACTTCGCGGCGGCCTCGGCCGACGTCGTCTTCTCCCGGCACGGCGGGTTCGAGGAGGGCAAGGCGTTCTACGCCGACGTGAAGCGGAGGGTGAGGGCCCACGGGCGCGATCCGGAGTCGCTGCTGATCATGCCCGGCGTCACGTACACGGTCGGCGACACCGCGGCCGAGGCCGACGAGAAGGCGCTGCACGTCCGCTACCAGCAGGTGAGCGGGCAGACCGCGATCCGGTTCCTGGAATCGGTCTGGGGCAGGGACCTGTCCGACCACGACCCGGAGGGTCCGCTGCCGGACGCCGACCCGGTGGCCGGGGACACCGGCATCACCCGGGGCCGCACCAGGCTGGTCCGCGACCCCGCGGCCACGGTGCGCGAGTGGAGGGAGCTGGCCGAGGCCAAGCGGCTGAACATCCGCGACCTGGTCGTGGAGGTGTCCGCGCGTCAGACGTTCGTGGGCACCCCGGAGTCGGTGGCCGCGGACATCGTCACGCACGTGCGCGAACGCGCCAGTGACGGGTTCGTGCTGGTCCCCCACATCACACCGGGAGGGCTGGACGAGTTCGTGGACCGCGTCGTGCCCCTGCTCCAGGAGCGCCGCGCGCTGCGCGCCGAGTACACCGGCGCGACGCTCCGCGAGAACCTGGGGCTCCCGCCCCGCTGACCCCGCGCTCCCCGCGGTGGCGCCCGCACCTGGAGGGGAGACCGTCCGAGGCCCCTCCGGGCCGTGCGCGCACCCTTCGCCCGCGCGCCGCCCGGAGGCCTCCCGCGCCCCGCCCCGGGAGCACCGACCCCGTGCCGGGGCGGCGGGAACCGCTCCTACCTGTCGGCGGAGCGGTGGCTGACGACCGTGCCCTCCAGGGGAGGGCCGGTCGGCGCCGCGGCGTGCGCCACGGCCTGCCGGGGCGACGGGCCGGAGTCCGACTCCCGGGCGCGGTCGGTCCCGGGGTCCGCGTCCGCGCCGGGCTGCCCGCCGGTGTCGGTGGCCTTGAGCTCCGTCTTCAGGATGCGTGCGCTGCGCCCCAGCGAGCGGGCGAGGGCGGGCAGACGCTTCGCGCCGAACAGCAGGAGCGCGATGACGAGCAGAACCAGGATCTCGCGTGCTCCGATACCCATGTGTGGCTCCTCAGGTGGATTCCCGTAGTACCGTTGCGCCCTGCCGCGGCAGGGCGCGGGTCCGGGCGTGACGGATCGATGGTAGACCCGTCTCCGCCGGTCGCGGCTCCGGGGGCGTCCTGTGGTCCCGCCGGGGCGCCTCCCGACGTCCGGTTTCCCGGCCGCCGGAGTCCGGTCCGTCCGGGCGGGCCCGTGCCCGGTCGCGGTCGTGGGCGCGGGCGCGCTCCCACGGCCGTGCGTTCCCGGGCCCCGCCCGTCAGCCCCGGTGCTCCCCGCCCACCCGGCGGTCGCTGCGGCGGGGGAGGGGCGGGGCGTGGCCGGCGCGGTGCTCGACGACGGAGTCCACCAGCAGGTGGAGGCGGTCGCGGTGGACGTAGCGCCAGGTGCCGTCGCGGTCCTGGTAGCCCCAGCTGAAGCCGTTCTTGAGGCCGATGGAGACGTTGCCCAGGTAGGCGGGCCCCACCAGGGCCCGGTCGACCTCGGCCCCGGGGGTCCAGGGGAAGCGCCGCCACTCGACGGTGAAGGCGAGCCCCCTCAGGTCCATGAAGGCCTCTGCCGCCCTGGCGAACACGTCCGTGTTCAGGTTCGTTCGGTCCATGTCCCCAGCATCGTGGAGAAGCCCCTCGCCGCACCAGCGATAGGAATTTCTCCCTGTCCGTGTGGTCGAATGTGCACCGCGGTGCTTCAATTTCCACCATGGGTGCAAATATTTTCGGGACATCTCTGCGTAAGGCGCGTGAATTGAACGGCTACACGCAGCGCCAGTTGGCCCAGAGGCTCGGTTCCGGTGTCGCCGCCTCGACCCTGTCCCGGTGGGAGAGCGGCAAGGCGCGCCCCCGCCAGGACAGGGTGAAGCAGCTGAGCGACCTGCTCGGCGGCAACGGGGCGCTGCTGCGGGAGTGGCGCCTGGAGGTGGCCGGGGCGGAGATCCCGTCGTTCATGCGGTCGCTGGGGGACCTGGAGAACGAGGCGTTGACGATCGACACGGTCACGGTGTCGGTCGTTCCGGGGCTGGTGCAGTGCCTGTCCTATGCGCGCGAGGTGTTCCGTGCGGGGCGTCCGACCGAGTCGGACGACGAAATAGAGCGTTTGTCGCAATTGCGGGTGAGTAGGCACGAGGCGCTGGTCGGAAGGAACAATCCTCTGATCACCGCGGTTTTTCCGCAGTTCGCACTGGAATGGATGCCGGAAGCGGTCAGGAAGGAGCAGGCGGAGTCGCTCCTGCACATGGTGGCGCGCGGCCGGACTTCCGTACAGGTGTTCCCGAACGGTTCCCTGTACCTTGCATCGGTTGCGCCGGTCCAGGTGTACAGGTTGCGCGACGGGACGGTCATTGCGTCCTCGGACCACGGAGGGGGAAACTTCGTGCACCAGGAGCCCTCCGAGACGGCCGTCCTGGAGAGGAAGGTCCGCGACGCGCTGAGCATGGCACTTCCCGTGAGCCACACGGTCGAGTTCCTGCGGGGGATGCTGTGAACGCCTGGCACAAGTCCACCTACTCCGAGAGCGGGTCCCACTGCGTGGAGGCCCGTGAGCACGAGAGCGGGGCCGACGTGCGCGACGCCCGCAACCGGGAGGCGGGGTTCCTGTCCTTTCCCGCCGACGAGTGGCGGGTGTTCCTCGGCTGCTCGCAGGCGGCCCGGCGGCGGGTCTGAGGCGGCCCGCGGCCCGGCCCCACCCAGCCGCGCACGGGGGCGGGAACGCGCCCCGGAGGAGCGCGGAGCGCGGCCCGGCGGCGGCCGGTATGCCCTCCCACCTGAGGAGATGCGATACTTCCGTGATGCACGACACTCCCGCGCCACTCGATCCCCGGGCCCAGCGCGCGGTCGTCGACCTGCTGGCCCGGGTGGAGTCGGGCGACCAGCTCTCCGCCGAGGACGTGCGCTCGCTCCTGGGGCCCGTGGAGGAAGGGGTGGTCGTCCGCGCGCAGCGGGCCGCCGCCGGGTTCGGCAGGCTGCGGCGCCGCGACGGCGAGCTGTCCGCCCTCATCGCCAGCACACGCGACCTGGTCGAGGTCCGCGACGTGCAGGCCCTGCTGCGCAAACTCGTGGACCGCGCCCACGACCTGGTCAGCACCGACGTCACCTACCTCTCCGTCTACGACGAGAGCACCGACGAGCTGTTCGTCCGCGCGAGCCGCGGCACGGTCTCCCCCCGTTTCCAGGGGCTGCGCGTCCCCGCGGGGATGGGCATCGCCAGCCGGGTGGTGCGCACCCGGTCGCCCCAGTGGACGGCCGACTACGGCGCGGAGCACGACCTCGACCGCGACCCCGAGATCGACGCCGCCGTGGGGGAGGAGCGCCTGCGGTCCCTGCTCGGGGTGCCGATGGCCGCCAACGGCGAGGTGCTCGGGGTCCTCTTCGCCGCGGACAGGTCCACGCGCTCCTTCGCCAGCGACGAGATCGCGCTGCTGTCGGCCTTCGCCGACCACGCCGCGGTCATCCTGCACACCGCCCGGCTGTTCTCGGCGGTGACCGACGCCGCCGACCGCGCCGAGGACGCCCAGTCCCGCGCCGAGCGCCACCTGGAGGCCATGAACGCCTCCGCCCGCGTCCACGAGCGGCTCACCGCCCTGGTGCTGTCCGGCCACGGCCCCCGCGAGGTCGCGGCCACGCTCGCCGAGTCGCTGGGGCGGCCCGTCGCCATCGCCGACCGGGAGCTGCGGCCGGTGGCCGCGACCGCCGAGGGGGGCGGCCGCTGGTGGACGCGGGGGCGGCTGTCGGCCCCGGCGGTGCGGGCCGCCGAGCGCAGCCGGGCCTCGGGCCACTGCGCCCCGGTCGGCGCCGAGGGGCTGGACGTCGTCGCCGCCGCGATCGCGGGCTCGGAGCTGTTGGGCCTGCTGCTCGTGGGCGTCGGCCCGGCACCGCTCACCGACGTGGAGCGCCGCACCATCGAGCGCTCGGGGCAGATCGTGGCCCTGCTGACCATGCAGCGCGAGGCCCTGACCGACGCGGAGGAGCGGGTGCGGGGCGAACTGGCGCTGGACCTGGTCTCGGGATCGGCCGACATGGACGCGCTGGAGCGGCGGGCCGCCGCACGCGGCATCGTCCTCGACCAGCCCTGGTCGGGGGTGGTGGTGCCCGTCCCCGACCGGGCACGCCATCCGCTGCTGCGCGCGCTGTCCGCCGCCAGCCGCAGGTGGCTGGTCGCGGCCCAGGGGGAGGGCGTGGCGGTGCTGGTCCCCGGAGGCGACCCCGGCGAGGCGGCCCGCCAGGTCCGCCGCAGCCGGGGCGCGCGGGAGGAGGGGCCCATGCTCGCGGTCGCCTCCCGGGTCAGCGGCCCGGCCGGTATCGGCGCGGCCCTCGCCGAGGCGTGGGAGTGCGCCGGCCTCCTGCCCGCGCTGGGCGTGTCCGACGGGGCGCACGAGGCCGACGAGTACGCCCCCTACCTGGCGATGTTCGGCACCGACGGCGCCCGGGCGCTCGCCTTCGTCGACCGGATGATCGGCCCCGTCGTCGACTGGGACCGCGAGCACCGCACCGAGCTGGCCGCGACCATCGCCGCCTACGCCGACGGCGGCGGCAGCGTCTCCCGTGCCGCACGGGCCCTGTACGTGCACCCCAACACCGTCAAGCAGCGCCTGGAGAGGGTGACCGCCCTGCTCGGACCGGACTGGAGGTCCCCCGACCCGATGTTCCGGGTGGGCGTCGCCGCGCGCCTCCACCGGCTGCGCACTGCAGGAAACAGACATGTGAACGCGGCCCCCGTTGTCTGAACCGGACATGTCGTTCGTGTGACGTTCGCTGCTTACATGGACCGGACAGCAGTGACGCACCGCACACCGGTGCCCGTTCCACGGGGGAAGCACGCAGTGGCTCAGAACAGCAGGTTGACCGGGTTCCGCACGCTCACGGTCCAGGAGCGCCGGGAGGCCGTGGCGAGGGAGAGCGGCGTGGAGCCCGCCGTGTTCGACGCCCTGGAGCCGGGCGGGCTGGGCGTGGAGGCCGCCGAGCACATGATCGAGAACGTCGTCGGCGTCATGGGCATCCCCGTCGGCATCGCCACCAACGTGACCGTCAACGGGCGGGACGTGCTGGTGCCGATGGCCACCGAGGAGCCGTCCGTGGTCGCGGCGGCGAGCAACGCCGCCCGGATCGCCCGGGTGCGGGGCGGCTTCACCACCAGCAGCACCGGACCCGTCATGCAGGCCCAGGTACAGGTCGTGGACGTCGTCGACCCGGCCGGGGCCCGGCTGCGGGTGCTGGAGGCCCGCGACGAGCTGATCGCCCTCGCCGCCGCGCAGGACCCCAAGCTCGCCGAGGTGGGGGGCGGGGTCCTGGACCTGACCGTGCGCACCGTCGAGGCGCCCGGCGCCACCTACGTCGTCGCGCACCTGGTCGTGGACGTGCGCGACGCCATGGGCGCCAACGCCGTCAACACCATGGCCGAGGCCGTGGCCCCGCGCCTGGCGGAGATCGCGGGCGGCCGGGCCGTGCTGCGCATCCTCACCAACAAGGCCGACCTGCGGCTGAGCCGGGCCCGCGCCGTCCTGGACGCCGAAGCCCTCGGCGGGGCCGAGATCGTGGACGACATGATCCACGCCTACCGGCTCGCCGCCGCCGACCCGTACCGGGCCGCAACCCACAACAAGGGCATCATGAACGGCGTGTCCGCCGTGGTCCTGGCCACCGGGAACGACACCCGCGCGGTCGAGGCGGGCGCCCACTCCCACGCCGTGAACGCCGACGGCGTCTACTCCTCGCTGTCCACCTTCGAGAAGAACGCGGACGGCGACATCGTGGCCACCCTGGAACTGCCGATGCCGGTCGGCCTGGTCGGCGGGGCGACCCGCTCCCACCCGGCCGCGCGCGCGGCCATCGCCGTCACGGAGGTGACCACGGCCCGGGAACTGGGCGAACTCGTCACCGCCGTCGGCCTCGCCCAGAACATCGCCGCCGTGCGCGCCCTGGCGGGCGAGGGCATCCAGCGGGGCCACATGTCCCTGCACGCGAAGAACATCGCCATCGCCGTCGGCGCCGCCGGCGGCGAGGTGGACCGGGTCGTGGCGGTCCTGATCTCGGAGAAGGCCTTCCGGCACGACCGCGCCGAGGCCGTCCTGGCCGAGATCCGGAGCCGGTGACGCACCGGACCCCGTGCCGGGGCGCGGCAGCCGCCGCCCCCGCACGCCCCCACCCGGCGCGGCGCCCGGGGCCGCAGGGCCCTCCGCGCGTCCGCCACCCTCAGTGAACGGAACCAACCATGTCCAACCTCCTGGAGATCTGGGGCGACACCGTCGACTCCCGGCACACGCTCGGCGCGATCGCGCTCGGCGTGGGCATCGCCACCCCCCTCTACCTGGTCGCCGACCTCTTCTTCTCCCGCGGCTCCGGCGACGACTCCCTGTCCGGGTCCTACGCCCTGCTCGTGGGCCTGGCCGGCTGCCTGATCGCCGGGTTCGTCGGCGCCCGCCTCTTCGCGCCCAAGCGCGTGGTCACCGAGCAGCAGTCCTCCCGAGAGGGCCGCGCGGAGGCGATGGACGCCATCGAGGCCGAGTACGGGCCCCTGGGCGACCCCGGCGAGCTGCCCGGCCCCGTCCAGGACGAGATCCGCGCGCTGGGCCTGTACGAGGACCTGCGCGCGCAGCACGAGCGCCGCGGCGGGACGGTGGCCGAATGAGCCCCGAACTGCTCACCGACGCCGCCTGGGCCCTGGGCATGGGCCTGGTCGGCGCGATGGTCTTCGCGCTGATCGGACTGGTCTCGGGCACCGACGAGACCGCGACGGTGGCCCCGCTGACCCTGCTCGTGGTGCTGCTGGGCGTCCCCGCGCCCGGGGTGTTCACCTTCTTCATGGCGGGGATCGTCGCCAAGCACATCACGCACGCCATCCCCACCACGCTGCTGGGCATCCCCGGCGACACCATGGCGGTGCCGATGCTCAGGGACGCGCAGATGCTGCGCGAACTCGGGGTGCCGCACATCGCGCTGCGCAAGGCCATCTCGGGCGGTGTGGTCGCCGCGTTCATCTCGGTGCCGCTGGCGGTCCTGTTCGCCTGGCTGCTCAGCCCCTTCGCCGACACCATCGGCAGGGCGGCGCCGTGGATCTTCGTGGCCGCGGCCGTGCTCATCGCCTACACCTCCAAGGGCCGCCTGGCCTCCGTGCTGGCGCTGGTGCCGTTCGTGCTGCTGGTCGTGGGCCTCCAGGCCTTCGTCACGAACACCACCGGGACGTCCCTGTCGATCAGCTTCTTCCTGGGCATCGCGACCGGTCCGCTGATCGCCGACCTGCTCATGGCGCTGTCGCCGTCGGGGCGCGCCTCGCTGCGCCGGGAGGCGCCGCGCACCTTCGACCTGGCCCCGGACACCCGGACCTGGAAGGGGCGGCTGCCCAACCCGCTGAAGGTCCTGGACCGCAAGCAGCTGGGGTACACGAGCGCGGCGGCCGGCGTCTCCAGCGCGACGTTCGTGTTCTCCCCGGTGGCCATGACCGTGCTGATGGGCGAGATCGCCGGCGCGCGCATCAAGAACGGCTACCACCGGCTGACCTCGGTGATGTCGGTGCGCAACGGCACGACCGAGTCCACCTACATCGCCGAGACGCTGATCCCGCTGATCGCGCTGGGCCTGCCGCTCTCGCCGATGGCCGCCGGCCCGGCCGCGCCGCTGTTCAACGCGCCGCCCGTGTACACGGTGGACACCGAGACCGGTGCCACGAACAACCTGCACAACCTGCTGTCGGGTAGCGAGTTCCTCGTGTACGGGCTGCTGGGGGTGGCGCTGGCGTCGGCCGTGGCGTACCCCTTCGCGATGACCTACGCGCACCGCGCCGCCTCGTTCGTGATGCGCAAGGTCTCCCACGAGGCGATCATCGGCGCCTTCGCCGGTCTGATCATGGTGATCTGCCTGTACGAGGGCGGGCTGCTCGCGGTCGGCGTGACCCTCACGGTGGGCCTGGTCGGAGGGCTCCTGAACAAGTTCCTCAACATGCACACGGGTGTGCAGTTCATGGGCTTCTACGTGGCGGTCCTGACCGTTCCGGCCCTGCTGGCCCTGGTCGGCTGAGGGGTTCGGTCCGCAGGCCCCGGTCGCGATCACGCGGCCGGGGCCTGCGCATGCCCGGCTGCCGGTGCCGCCGCGCTAGATCCTGGCGCCGATGGCCCCGGCGGCGCGTGAGATCTCGGGCAGGAGGGCCAGGAGCTCCTCGGGAGTGGTCGTCTCCGCGGTCGTCACCAGGTTGATGGCCGCCGCCGCGCCCCCGTCGTGGCCGGGCACGGGCCGGGTGAGGCTGAGCGCGCCGAGTTCGCGTTCGGACTCGGCCAGGTGGTAGCCGGTCTCCCTGATGCGGTCGAGCTCCGCGCGCAGGTCCGCCGGGGTCTGCACCCGCCCGTCCGCGAGGCGGGCGTCGGGCAGGTCCGCGAGGTAGGCGTCGAGTTCCGCGTCGTCGTCGTGCGCGAGGAGGACCTTGCCGCCGCCGAGGTCCAGCGGGACCCGGCGACCGATGGGGAACTGGTAGCGCAGGGGGTCCACCCCGTCCACGCGTGCGACGAGGATGCGTTCGGGGCCGGAGCGCACGAAGAGCGAAGAGGTCAGCCCGGTCGAGGCCGACAGCTCGGTCAGGATCGGCGTCGCGACCGTGCTGAGCCGGTCGTTGACGACGAACGCGTGGGCCAGTGACAGGATCACCGGACCGAGCGAGTACCCGAGGCCGTCCTGCTGGATGTAGCCGCGCCGCACGAGCTGGTTGACGGTCCGCTGGGTCGTGGCCAGGTGGAGGTCGCTCTCCCTGGCGATCTCGCTGAGCCGGAGCGGCCCGCGCGCACGCTCCAGGCACTCCAGGACGTCCAGGGCCCGGTCGAGCGTGCGTCCCTGGTTCCCGGTCCCGGTCGGGGCTCCCATACTCGCTGTCCCCAGCCCTTCCGTTGCGATTCCGGCTTGTCCCGGGGGCCGTTCCGACGCCTTCGTGAGGGCCGCGGCCCCGGCGGGCACGGCGGTTCCGCCGCTCGGTCCTCGCTCCCAAGGTAGCGGACGGGTTTCCACCGGGTTGACAGCGTGAAGCGTCGCAGGTCACACTTCCTCTCAATTGGTAATAGTAACTATCACTGAATGATAGAAGGTGTGACGATGAAGGTCGCCGTCCTCGGGTTGGGCGAAGCCGGATCCACCTACGCCGCGGCGTTCGCGGCCGCGGGTTGGGAGACCTCGGGCTACGACCCGGGCGAGACGCCCACCCCCGCCGGAGTGGGGCGGGCCGACTCCACCGCCGACGCCGTCGCGGGAGCCGACCTGGTCCTCGGGCTCACCACGGCGGCGCACGCGGTCGCGGCCGCCGACGCGGCCCGCCCCGTACTGCGCGACGACGCGGTCTACGTGGACCTCAACGCCTCCTCGCCGGAGACCAAGATCCGCGTCGCGCAGGCCCTCGGCGCGTCCGCGCGGGTCGTGGACGGGGCGATCATCGGATCGGTGCTGGTGCTCGGGGCCAGGGCCAAGGTGCTCCTGTCCGGCGCGGCCTCCGGGGACGCGGTGCGTCTGCTGGGCGCGGTCGACGCCGGGACCGAGCCCATCGGCGGCGAGGTCGGCGACGCCACGCGCCGCAAACTGCTGCGCAGCGTCTTCATGAAGGGCCTGGGAGCCCTCATCACCGAGGCCGTGGACGCCGGCGCCGCCGCGGGCGAGGAGGCCTGGGTGCGCGAGCAGATCGCCGACGCCCTGTCCGAGGGCCCGGCCGCCCTGGACCGTCTGAACAAGGGGACCCGCCTGCACGCCCTGCGCAGGTCCAACGAGCTCCGGGCCAGCATCGACCTCCTCGCGGGGCTGGGCGTCGACGCCCCGGTCAGCGCCGGTGCCGCCGACCGCCACCTGGCCCTGGCCCGCCGGGCCCAGGACGACACGCGGGCCCTGGCCGACGCGTTCGCCGGGATCCCCACCGCCGCCATCGGCGACGGCCGCGACCGCCTCGGCTTCGTCTCCCCCCACATCCGGTCGGTGTGGCCCGGCGCCCGTGTCGCGGGGCGCGCGCTCACCGTCCTGACGCGACCCGGCGACAACCGGGCCCTGCACCGGGCCCTCGGCCGGGCCCTTCCCGGGGACGTCCTGGTGGTCAACGGCGGCGGGGACCGCTCCCGCGCGCTGCTGGGTGAGCTCGTCGCCGAGCGCGCCCTCAACCGCGGCATCCGCGGCATGGTGGTCGACGGGGCGGTCCGCGACGTCGACGAGCTCCGCGACCTCGGCTTCCCCGTCTGGGCGGCCGGGGTCTCCCCGGCAGGGCCCTACAAGGACGGCCCCGGCCACGTCGGCGTGCCGATCGCGGTGGGCGGCGCCGTCTGCGCCACCGGGGACATCGTCGTCGCCGACGGCGACGGCGTGTTCGTCGTCCCGCGCTTGGAGGCCGAGCAGGCCCTCCGCGCCGCACAGGCCGTCGTCGAGGACGAGGCGCGCCGCCGCGACGCCATCCGCGGTGAACGCGGATGAGACGCCGCCCAGGCCCGTCCGCCGTCCCCCTCCCCGCCGCCGCGGTTCCGGCCCTCCCTGCCGACGGAGCCTTCTCCGCGGCCCTCCCGGCTCCCGCGGCGTCCGAGGTCCCCACCGCCTCCACGCCCCCCGCTGTCGTCAGCGGCTCCGCAGCCCCCACGGCCCGCGCCGGTGCGGAGCCCGCGGGTACCGGCCGCCACCAGCACCAGCCCGCCCCGCCCCCGAAGGTCGCACCATGCCCACCGCACTCCTAGCCCTCGCGGCCTTCATCGCCGTGATCATCGTCTGGAACGTCGTGTTCAAGAGGAACATGGGCGAGGCGATGCTCCTCGGGATGATCACCACCGCGCTCTTCGCCGGAGCACAGGCCCCCGCCTACCTGCTGGGCGGGCTCGCCGACGCCCTCACCCACGACGTGCTCTACGCCGCCCTGGCGTTCGTGTTCATGGCCCACCTGATCGACGTCACGGGTCTCATCCAGAAGATCCTGGCCATCCTCAACTCGGTCTTCGGGCGCATCCGCGGCGGCCCCGCGTTCATCGACACGGCGGGGTCGGCGGTCTTCGGCTCCCTCTCGGGGTCCAACTCCGCCAACACCGCCTCCAGCGGCTCCTTCACCGGGCCGTGGATGGTGCGCACCGGGTGGACTCCCACCCGCGCGGCGACGGTCCTCGCGGGCAACGGGGGCATGGGCGCCGCACTGCCGCCCAGTGCGTCCATGGTCATCATGGTCGGGTTCGCCGGCGGCATGGTCACCACGGGCCAGGTCTACCTGGCCCTGCTGGCGGCCGGCGCCTACCAGATCCTGCTCAGGATCGGCCTGGTCATGTACTTCGTCCGCAGGGACGGCATCCCCAAGGCCGACAGGCAGGACCTCGTCCCCCTGCGCACGTCGCTCAGGGAGGGCGCGGGCGCGCTGTCGATCTTCCTGGGCGCCCTCATCCCCATCGTCGTCACGATCGGCCCCGTGGCCGACTTCCTCTCGACGTCCACCCCCGTCGGCGACGCGCTGGGCGAGATCTCCCTGCTGACCTGGATCCCGATCATGATCATCGGGTTCTCCCTCGTCGCGGGGCGCGACCGGCTGCCCACGAACATCCGGGGCTGGTCGGCGCTGCTCGACGGTGCCATGCCCAAGTTCGCCACCATCGGCGCCCTGCTGTTCTTCGCGATCGCGGCCAGCGAGATCCTCGGCCGGCTGGGGCTCGCCGGGGACGTCAACGCGCTGCTCGCGGACCTGCCGGTCAACCGCTTCCTGCTCGTCGCCGTGGTCGGCCTGGTGGTGGCACTGGTCGCCGGGCCGCTCTCGTCCACGGCGACCCTCACGGCGGTGGGCCAGATCTCCTTCCTGGCCCTGGTGGGCGTGGGCGTGGACCCGCTCCTCGCGGTCGTCGCCATCCTCGTGTTCGCCTCCACGGAGGGGGCGTCCCCGCCGGCCTCCGGGTCGATCTTCGTGGCGGCGGGCCTGACCGGGGCGCGCCCCGAGAGCACGTTCCTGCCGCTGATCGCGTACTACATGATCCCGATCTTCCTCATCGGCTGCCTCATCGGATGGGGCTTCCTACCGGTCCTGGGGGGCTGAACATGACCGCCGTCAAGTCTCGGGCGTTCACCGTCGTCCGCGCGCTCTTCAAGCTCGGGCTCCTGGCCTGCTTCGCCCTCGGGAGCCTCCTCGTCCTCGGCCAGCTGGCCGGGGTGGTGGCCCAGCGGCCGGACTGGATCACCGCCAGCTCCACGTGGCTGTTCGTGCCGACGGTCACCGCCGCCGCGGTGTTCGGCGTCCTCGGATACATCGGCAACTACCTGGCGCCCGAGCCGGCCGAGGGGGGCGAGTAGGCCCGGGCGGCCCGGGCGGGGCGGGTCGTTCCCGCCCGCGCGCCGTGTCGGGCTTGTCCCTCCGGGGAGGCGCGTCCCGCGCGGCGGGCCCCTCCCCGGGGCCGTGGAGCGTCGTACCCGGGGGCGGCGCCCCCGGGACGGATCTCCGGGGGCGCCGCCGGACGGGCCGACGGTGTGGGTAACCTCGTGGACGTGGCCACGGCAACCGCGACGACGACGAGGCCGCTCTGGACCAGGGCGGCCCTCGTCGTGCTGTCGGCCCTGGGCCTCGTGGCCGTCCTGCTGTGCCATCCGCACGCGGCTCCGTCCGAGGCCTCCGCCGCCTCCCCGCCCACGGCGGGCGGGACGGCCGCACACGCGGTCCCCGTCCCCGACGCACCGCACGCCGACGGGCACGGCACCTGTGACGAGGACGCGGACGTCGTGGCCGACCAGCGCGGCGGGTCCCTCTCCGCGTCCGCCCTGCTGGGCCTCGGCGTCTTCGCGTTCGCCGGCCCGCTCCTCCCCGCGCCGCGCCCGGTCGGCGGCCGCCGACCGCCGCGGCGCCGCCGGGGGCTGCCCCTCGCGGGCACGAGAGCACTCGTGTCCCTGTGCGTCCGCCGGGTGTAGACCGGCCGACCGGCAGCACCTCCGAGCACGCGCGCCCGCGCGTCCGCCCGCGGCCCCTCGCGACCTGAGGAGCGCCGGGCCGGCGCGCCCGGCCACACCTCGGGCACCGCCCCCCGGACCTTCGCCGACCCCGGCGCCGGTGCGGTGTCCGCGGCGCCCGCTCCGGAGGCGCCGCCCCCGGCCCCCGGCCCGCGGCCCGCGCCGCGCAGGCCGCGACGACGCCTTCTGTCCCGCAGCGCTCCACGGAGCGCGCCACCCCATGACGAGGCCGACATGGACGACCACCGCCCCAGAGGACCGCGCGGAGCACGCCGCAGGGGGGAGGCCGCCGTGACCGCGCCCGACGCGGCCGGCCCGAACACGCCGAGGGCCCCTGTCGGGACCCGGCGGCGGTCGGCGGAGCGCCCGCGACCGAAGCCCGCCCGGCTGCGGCTCCTGCTGACGGCCGCGCTCGTGCTGGGCGTGGGCGCGATGCACACGCTCGGGCACGTGTCCGAGGGCCACCACGGCGGCGGACCCGCGCCGACGGCCGTGGCCGCGTGGCAGGGCGGTGCCGCCGACGCCGACGCGTCCCCGGCGGCCGCCGTCCCGGAGCGGGCGGCGCCCGGCCCCGGTGCCGCCGAGCCCCCGCCCACGGACCCCACGCTGATGTGCCTGGCGGTCCTCGGCCTGGCGGCCGTCCTCCTGGGGGTCGCCACGGTGGCGTCCTCCCGGTGGCCCGGAACGCCCTCGCACACACCGCCGTCGGTCCGGCGGTCGGCCGGGCCCCTGCGCCGGCCCCCCGACGCGCCCTCTCTCGCCCGGTTGCAGGTGCTCCGCATATAGGAGCCACGCGGACGGCGCCCGCGGAACCCGGTGCGCCGTCCGGCCGACACCTCTGCAGCGACGCCGCGCCGGCCCGGTCCGGGCGCGCGGCGACAGGACCACACGGAAGAGAGAAGGACCGACCATGACCGAGAACAAGCGCACCCTCGCCTCGGCGGCGGCCGCGGTCGCCGCAGCCCTGCTCCTGGCCTCGTGCGGCGGAACCGGCGACGGCCCGTCGCCGGAGGCGGCCGACCGGAGCGCCGCAGCGTTCAACGGGGCGGACGTGGAGTTCGCCCGGATGATGATCCCGCACCACCGCCAGGCCGTGGAGATGTCGGAGCTGGCCCGGACGCGGGCCGGTGAGGACGTCCGTGCGCTGGCGGAGGAGATCGAGGCGGCCCAGGGTCCGGAGACCGACAGGATGAACGGCCTGCTGGAGTCGTGGGGCGAGGACACCGGCGACACCGGCGCCGGGGACCACGCGGGCATGGACGGCATGCTGTCGCAGGAGCAGATGGCCGAACTGGAGAGGGCCGAGGGCGGGGCCTTCGACACCCTGTTCCTGGAGTTGATGGTCCTCCACCACGAGGGGGCCGTCGCGATGGCCGAGACCGAGCTGGAGGAGGGCGCAGACCCCGAGGCCCGGGAGCTGGCGCAGGAGATCGTCGACGCGCAGCGGTCCGAGATCGAGCTGATGGACACCATGCTCGGCGGCGCCGGTGGCGGCGACCGGGACGAGTCCGCCGGGAGCGGGGAGCACGGCGGTCACTGACCGCGTCCACGCGGGCGCCGGACGACCGGCCCGGCGCCCGACCGGCCTTCGGAGGAATCGGTGGGAAGAGTGAGTACGAGACAGAGGACGCGGCTGTCGGCCGCGACGGCGGTCCTGGCGGTCATGGCGGCCGGGTGCGCGGCGGAGGGGCAGGAGGGGGCCGACCGTTCGTCCGGGACGGCCGCGGCAGGCGTCGCGCTGCCCGGGGAGGTGTCGCACGTGCACGCCGTGGACGTCGATCCCGAGAGCGGCGACATCCTGGTCGCCACCCACGAGGGCCTCTACGTCCTGCCCGCCCCGGGCACGGGGGACGGGGCCGCCGAGGCGCGCAGGGTCGGTCCGGCCATCGACCTGATGGGGTTCGCGGTCGCCGGACCGGGGCGCTACGTGGCGAGCGGACACCCCCGTCCGGGGGTGGACATGCCCGACCCGGTGGGCCTGATCGAGTCCCGCGACGGCGGGTCGACCTGGCAGGCGCTGTCGAGGGCGGGGCGGTCGGACTTCCACGCCCTGGCCGCGACGCCCGACAGGGTGGTCGGGTTCGACGGCGCCCTGCGCGCGACGGAGGACGGCACCACGTGGGAGGCGCTCGACGAGGGCGTCGAACCGTTCTCCCTGGGGGTGGACGACGACGGCCGGACCGTCGTGGCGACCACGCGGGACGGGCTGGTGCGCTCGACCGACGGCGGGTCCGGATTCTCCGCCGTCGACGGGGCGCCGCCGCTGGCGCTGGTCGACTGGGTCCCGGGGACGGACACCGTCCTCGGGGTCGCGCCGGACGGCGGCGTCCACCGCAGTGAGGACGCCGGCGCGTCGTGGGAGCCGACCGGACGGATCGACGGCGGGGCGCAGGCGCTCCACGCCGACGCCGACCAGGTCGTCGCGGTGGCCGGTGACCGGGTGGTCCGGTCCACCGACGGCGGTTCCGTCTTCGGTTCCCGGTGAGGGCAGGGG